>JAHYYS010000047.1 GCA_019424865.1 bacterium | reverse complement strand
GCCGTCTGCGGACGGCGGAACTCCTTGCAGGAGGGCTTTTTTGACAAGCTGAGGCCGCCCCGGCTGGGGCGGCCTTTTTGTTATGTACTTCGATTACTCCTCTGTCCGGACGGCGGGGCGTCCGGCGCCCGCGGCCTCTTCCGAGGGGCTCCCGTGGCTCCGTACCCGGGCGTAAGCCCGCTTGCGCACGAACAGGAAGAACAGGATGTGGAAGGACGCCGTAATGGCCCAGGTGATGGGATAGGAGACATACAGCGTCTCCGGCGTCCGGGAAATGGGGAACATGACCGCAACCCACACCAGGCGCAGGCCGCAGGCCCCAATCAGGGAGGCCACCATGGGGACCACGGAGTACCCCAGGCCCCGCAGCACCCCCACCATGGTGTCCATGATGCCGCACAGGAAATAGGGACAGCTGACATAAGCCAGACGGATAACAGCCTGGGCGATGACATCGGGCTCCCCCGGCGCATAGATGCCGGCCAGGGTGGTTCCAAAGAAATAGGCCAGGTTCCCCAGCACAACGCCCACCACGATCACAAAGGCGACGCACTGCCGGGCTACCTTGTCCACCCGGTCACATTTGCCCGCGCCGTAGTTCTGCCCGGTGAAGGTGATGGCTGTCTGATAGAAGGCGTTCATGGCCGCATACACAAAGCCCTCAATGTTGGCCGAGGCGGCGGAGCCCGCCACCAGAACCGGGTCGTCAAAGGAATTCAGGGAGGACTGAATCACCACATTGGACAAGGAGAACACAATACCCTGAAAGCCCGCCGGCAGGCCCACCTGCAGGATGCGCCGGACCACAGACCACTCCACTTTCAGCTTTTTCAGCTCCAGACGGAGGGCCCCCTCCTCCCGCATCAGACAGCGCAGCACCAGGAACGCCGACATGTACTGGGAGATGATGGTGGCCAGCGCCACTCCGGCCACCCCCAGATGGCACACAATGACAAAGAACAGGTTCAAAAGGGCGTTGGTCACCCCGGCGGCGGTAAGGAAATACAGCGGCCGCTGGGTGTCACCCTGGGCGCGCAGAATGGCCGCGCCGAAATTATACAGCAGGTTGGCCGGCATGCCCAAAAAATAGATCCGCAGATAGACTGTCGCCAAATCAATTACGTCGGTGGGAGAGGACATCCACACCAGAAGCTGCCGCGCCATCACCACGCCGAACACCAGCATAAACACGCCGCTGAGCAGCGACAGGGTAATGGATGTGTGAATACTGCGGTTTACATCCTCATGGCGGCCGGCGCCCAAATCCCGCGCCACCACCACATTGGTACCAACCGACAGGCCCACAAACAGATTAATCAGCAGGTTGATCAGCGAGGTATTGGATCCGACCGCCGCCAGCGCCTCTTTTCCCACAAACCAGCCCACCACCACCACATCGGCCGCATTGAACAGCAGCTGCAGAATGCTGGAGGCCATCAGCGGCAGGGCAAAGAGCAAAATCTTCCCCGCCAGCGGCCCCTGACACATGTCAATCTGGTAATGCTGTTTCCTCATGAGCTTTCAAACGCCTCCGTCATCAAACGATTCTCACAGTTTAACGGCCCAGTCTCCCGTCAGCCGATTCCCCCATAGACAAATCCCAAAATCACCACCAGCGCGGTCAGCGGCACATAGATAAACCGTCCCACAAAGCCGAACGCCCGGCCAATGGGCTTTGGACGCCCAGTCTCCAGCTCCTGCTTCAGCCTGGGCCAGCCCAAGACATAGTAGATGGACACCGCGCCCAGCAGGGCCCCGGCCGGGGTCACCACGACGGTGATAAAGTCCATCCAGGACCCGACCCGGGCCTCGGACTCCATAAAGACGCCCACGCCGAAGGTCAGGGCGGTGCAAAGGAGCACCGCCGCCTTTCTCCCTATTTTGAAGTGGCTCTGCCAGCTCTCGGCCACCGCCTCGAACATATTGATCAGGGAGGTGATGCCCGCAAAAAACACGGAAATAAAGAAAAACACGGCAAACAGGCGTCCCAGAGGCATCCGCTGAAATACCGCGGGCACCGTGAGGAACATCAGGGCGGGACCGCTGCCCGGGTCCAGGCCGTAGGCGAACACCGCCGGCATTACCGCCAGCGCCGACAGCAGGGCGGACAGGGCGTCGAAAAAGGCGGTGTACAGCGACGCCCGGGTGATGTTCTCCCCCTTGCTCAGATAGGCCCCGTATACAATCATCCCGGATCCGGTGATGGACAGGGAGAAAAATGCCTGCCCCATGGCCATCACCCAGGTGTCCGCCCGCAGCAGGGCGCTCCAGTCCGGGACAAAGAGAAAGCGGTATCCCTCCATCGCCCCCGGAAGGGTGGCCACCCACACGGCCAGCACCAGGAACAGCAGGAAAAACAGGGGCATGAGCACCCGGCTCACCTTTTCAATGCCGCCGGTGACGCCCAGCATCAGCACCAGCCCCGCGGCGGCCGCCACCACAAGGTGCCAGCCCGGGTTTCCAAATTCCACCGCGGCCTGCTGGAAAAAGGCGCCGGGATCCGCCGTCATCAGCTCCCCCGTCACCGCCCCCGCCAGGCTGTGGAGCACCCAGCCCATAATCACGGCATAGCCGATGGCGATGCCCAGGGAGCCCAGCAGCGGCAGCCAGCCCAGCGCCCCGCCCGCCCGCTTTTTCCCCCGGGCGGCAAAGCAGTACTCATAGGCGCCGATGGTCCCGGTGCCCGCCAGGCGGCCCACGCCGAACTCAGCGGACAGCCCCACCCAGCCGAAAAGAAAGACAAAAAGCAAATAAGGGATTAAAAAAGCCGCTCCGCCATATTGCCCCAGGCGGTAGGGAAACATCCAGATGTTCCCCAGTCCCACCGCGGACCCTACGCAAGCGATGATAAATCCCATGGACGAACTAAAACTTCCGTTGCGGTGTGCGCTTTCCTCCGTCACATCTCATCCTCCCATCTCTCCCGGCGGCCGTCCATCGGCCCCGCGGATCCTGTTTGCTCCCGCGCGCAGAGGCCAGTTTCCACTCCCCGCCCGCGTCGTGTGGGTATGGTATCATAAAATGGTGCTTCTGTCCAGACGGACCGTCCTTCTTTTCCAACAAAAAAACCGCTCTTTTTTCTGTTTTTCTTGACCTCTGCTCCCGTTCCGGCCTTTTCTTTCCCGCGGCCCTGTGCTATCATAGGGACACACGCCTGAAAACAGGCGGCATGCTGAAATGAGGTCTCCCACCATGAATCATCTCTCTTTATATGAACAGGATCCCTACCTGGCCCGCTTTTCCGCCCGCGTTCTCACCTGCGAGCAGGGGAAGCAGGGCTTTGACATCACCCTGGACCAGACCGCCTTTTACCCCGAGGGGGGCGGCCAGCCCTATGACACGGGCCTGCTGGGGGGCGTCCGGGTCCTCCAGGTCCACCAGCGGGACGGGCAGGTGGTCCACACCTGCGACCGCCCGCTGCCCGTCGGCAGCACTGTGGAGGGCGAGCTTGACTGGCCGCGCCGCTTCGATCTGATGCAGCAGCACTCCGGAGAGCATATTGTCTCCGGCATCGCCCACGCCAAATGGGGCTGCGACAATGTGGGCTTTCACATGGGGGCGGATGTCATCACCATCGACTTCAATGTAGAGCTCTGCCAGGCCCAGCTCCGGGAGCTGGAGGAGGCGGCCAACCGCTATATCTGGCAGGACCGCCCGGTCCATATCACCTACCCCACTCCGGAGGAGCTGGAGACGCTGGAGTACCGCAGCAAAAAAGCCCTCACCGGACAGGTGCGCATTGTCACCTTCCCCGGGGCGGACACCTGCGCCTGCTGCGGCACCCACGTGTCCTCCGCCGGTCAGATCGGGCTGGTCAAGCTGCTGTCCGCGCAGAAATTCCGGGAGGGGGTGCGCATCGAGCTGGTGTGCGGCGGCCGGGCCCTGGCCTATCTGGGCCGGGTGATGGAGCAGAATCACCAGATCTCCAACCTGCTCTCGGCCAAGCCCCTGGAGACGGCTGCGGCGGCCCGCCGCCTGCTGGAGGAAAACGCCGCGCTGAAGTCCCGGCTGATCGAGGCGGAGCAGGCCCGCTTCGCCGCCCTGGCGGAGGAGCACGCCGGGGCGGGGGACACCACTCTCTTTGAGTCCGGGCTCTCCCCCGACGCCCTGCGCCGCCTGTGCGACGCGGTGCTGCAGCGCTGCGGCGGCCGGTGCGCCTGCTTCTCCGGCGCGGACGGCCAGGGCTACAAATACGCCATCGGGCAAAAGGGGGGCGACCTGCGTCCTTTGACCAGGGCGCTCAACCAGGCACTAAACGGCCGGGGCGGCGGCAAGCCCGACTTTGTCCAGGGCTCCCTCCAGGCCTCCCGGGCGGAGATTGAGGCCTTCCTCCAGAGCCAACCGGCATAAATCCTTTCACTTGATCCAAGGGGCGGCCCAGGCGCGGGCCGCCCCTTTCTTCTGTTCTCTCCCGGGCGGACGGAAATCAGGGCCGCCCCGCCTGTTCCGGCTCCCCCTGCGCCGGCTGCACCAGAAGCTGTCCCTCCCGAACCGATATCCGCAGCGTGTCCCCCCGCTTCAGCCGGCCGGCCAGCATCAGGTCGGCGGCCGGGTCCTCCACCTGGGCGGAGATAGCCCGGCGCAGGGGCCGCGCCCCATATTCCCGGTTTTCTCCCCGGCCGGCCAGCAGGGCCACCGCCTCCTCCTCCACCGACAACCCGATCCCCAGCTTGTCCAGCCGTTCCCCGGTCTGCTCCAGCAGCTGACGGGTGATGCGCTCCAGCGTCTCCTGTTCCAGGGGGTGGAACACCAGCACCTCGTCCAGGCGGTTGAGAAATTCCGGGGCGAAGGTGCGCCCCGCCTCTGCCCGCACCTCCCGCTCCAGAGCCTCCCGCTCCGCCGCCCCCTCCGTGTGGAAGCCCAGCCGCCGGGTCTGGGCAAAATGCCGGGCCCCCAGGTTGGAGGTCATCACCAGCACAGTGTTCCGGAAGTCGGTCTTTCTGCCCTGGGCGTCGGTGAGCACCCCCTCCTCCATCACCTGGAGGAGGATGGACCAGATATCCCGGTGGGCCTTCTCCAGCTCGTCCAGCAGCACCACCGACCAGGGGGCCCGGCGCACCCGCTCGGTGAGCTGTCCCCCCTCCTCGTGGCCCACATAGCCGGGCGGGGAGCCGATGAGGCGGGAGACCGTGTGGGCCTCCATATATTCCGACATGTCAAAGCGCAGCAGGGCATCCTGACTGCCGAACAGGGACTGGGCCAGACTGCGGCACAGCTGGGTTTTCCCCACCCCGGTGGGGCCCAGCAGCAGGAAGCAGCCCACCGGACGGCGGGGGTCCTTCAGCCCCAGCCGGCTGCGGCGGATGGCCCGGGCCACCGCCTCCACCGCCCGGTCCTGACCCAGCAGACTGCGGCGCAGCTCATCCTCCAGCCCGGCCAGGGCCCTGCGATCCGACTCGTCCGGGTTGGTCACCGGCACCCCGGTCCACTGCTTCAGCACCTCCCGGATGTGGCTCTCCTCCACCCGCCGGGGACTCTGGCTGGACAGCCACGCGCCCCGGCCCTCCTCCAGCTGCCGGCGGAAGCTCCCCTCCGCGTCCCGCAGCAGGGCCGCCTTTTCAAAGTCCTGAGCGCGGATGGCCTGGGCCATCTGCCGCCCGGCCTGAGCGGCCCGGCTCTCCAGCTCCTTCAGCTCCGGGGGCAGGTTCCGTCCGGCCAGACGGGCCCGGGCCGCCGCCTCGTCCACCAGGTCGATGGCCTTATCCGGCAGAAAGCGCTGGGGCAGATAGCGTACGGACAGATCCACCGCCGCCGTCAGGGCCTCGTCGGTGATGGTCAGGTGGTGGTGGGCCTCATAGCGGCCCCGCAGCCCCCGGAGGATGGCCAGGGTCTGCTCCCGGCCGGGCTCCCGGACGGTGACGGGCTGAAACCGCCGCTCCAGGGCCGAGTCCTTTTCAATATGCCGCCGGTACTCGTCCAGCGTGGTGGCGCCGATGACCTGCAGCTCCCCCCGGGCCAGGGCGGGCTTTAAAATGTTGGCCGCGTCGATAGCCCCCTCGGCGCTGCCCGCCCCCACGATGGTGTGCAGCTCGTCAATAAACAGGATAATGTTTCTGGCCCGGCGCACCTCCTGGAGCACGTGCTTGAGCTTCTCCTCGAACTCCCCCCGGTATTTTGTGCCCGCCACCATGGCGGACAGGTCCAGGGCGCACACCCGCCGTCCCAGCAGATGGGCGGGGGCGGTGCCGTCGGCAATGGCCAGGGCCAGCCCCTCCGCCACCGCCGTTTTGCCCACGCCGGGCTCCCCAATCAGCGCGGGGTTGTTTTTGGTGCGCCGGGAGAGGATCTGGATCACCCGCTCCAGCTCCTCCTCCCGGCCGATCACCGGGTCCAGCAGCCCCTCCGCCGCCATCCGGGTCAGATCCCGGGCGCACTGGTCCAGCTGCCGGGTGTCCCCCGACGAGCGGGCCGGCTCCGGCTCTCTGGCCCGGATCCGGGGCGGGACCTCCTCCCCGCCCAGAGATGCGCTCACCGCCTGATACAGGCGCCGCTCGTCCACCCCGCAGTCCCGCAGCAGCTGCACGGCGCCGCTGTCCTCCTCCCCCAGCAGGCCCAGCAGCAGGTGCTCGGAATTCACCGCCCGCTGGCCCAGGCGGCGGCTCTCTCCCACGGCGCAGCGGATGGCCTGGCAGCAGTGGGGCGTCAGCCCCTGGTGCAGGGAACGGGCGGGCACGCCAATCCCCACCCGCTGGGTGATGGCCGCGCGCAGCGCCTGGCTGTCCGCCCCCGCCCGCTTCAGCGCCCCGGCCGCCGGGCTGTACTCCTGCCCCGCCAGCCCCAGCAGCAGGTGCTCGCTGCCCACATAGCTGTGTCCCAGCCGGGCGGCGTTTTCCTGGGCCAGGCGGATGGCCCCCAGGGCGGTGGATGTGAACCGGCTGTCTGCCATATTGAACATCACCTCGTAGAAAATCTTTTTTAAAGGATACCCTCTTTTGAAAAAAATTAGCATTGCAATTTTAAAAAGATGTGATAGAATGGAGGTACACTTTAAGGGAGGTGTACTTAATATGGCTTATGTTATCAGTGATGCCTGTATCAGCTGCGGCTCCTGCGCGGATACCTGCCCCGTAGGCGCCATTTCTCAGGGTGACGATCACTATGTGATCGACGCCGGCGCTTGCCTGGATTGTGGTTCCTGCGCCGATTCCTGCCCCATGAGCGCCATTTCTCAGGGCTGAAGCAGAAAAAACATCGCCGGTGCCTTCCGGCGTTGTTTTTTCTTTTGTTAAATCTAATTTTAATAATTATATTTCGTCATTTTTTACATTGATATTTTGGCGGATGCAGGATATACTAAAGGCAGTAAGAAATTGCTTCCCCGCTGGAAAGGAGTGTTCTCCATGCGTTCTGACCTGCTTGCCGCCAATCCGCCCCTGTTTCCCGCCAAGCCCCGCCGGCGCAGAGAGGTCCGGGACCCCTATGACGGTCTGCGCCCCTGGTCGGCCATCACCCACGGCGTGGGCGCCGTACTGTCCGTGGTAGGGACCGTCCTGCTGCTGCTTCGGGCCGCCCGGGTGGGCAGCTGGACCCTGGGCGTTTTGTTTTTCATCTATGGGCTGTCCATGATCTGCCTGTACACCGCCAGCACCCTGTATCACTGTGTCAACACCACCCCCGCCAAGCGCATCGCTCTGCGGAAATACGACCACTGCTCCATCTATCTGCTCATTGCCGGCAGCTATACTCCCATCTGCCTCACCGCCCTGCGGGACTGCGGCGGGCCTGTTCTCCTGGCCGTGGTATGGGGGGTGGGCCTGCTGGGCATGGTGCTCACCATTGCCAAGCTGTCCATCCCGCGCTGGCTCACCAGCGCCATCTACCTGCTGATGGGCTGGCTGGCGATTTTCGCCATTGTCCCCATCCGCCGCACCCTGCCCGAGGCCGGTTTCGCCTGGCTGCTGGCCGGCGGGCTGCTGTACACCGTGGGCGGCGTACTGTATGCCGTCAAATGGCCCGGCCGGAACAATCCGCGCTTTGGCTGCCACGAGATCTTCCACCTGTTTATCCTTTTGGGCAGCACCTGTCACTTCTTCATGATGTACCAGGTGGTGGCCTTTCTGTAAATCACGTTTCCCACTCAGACGGGAAAAGCGGCATGTCACATCCGTTTTCGTGACATGCCGCTTTTTGCTGCGCGCTATATCAGGGCCCCATCCCGCCCCGGATCAGCCGGCCGCGCCGGCGCAGGGAACCCGCCCCGCTCCTCCATGGACATGATGGACACCTCAAAGGCCGTGCGCTCCTCCGGCCCGTTTTCCGCCGCTTTGGTATAGATGCGGCTTTGCAGCCGGCCGGACAGGCGCAGCTGATCCCCCACCGACATGGCCCCGCACCGGCGGGCCAGGCTCCCCCAGGCGATGCAGGGCAGATAATCCGCCCGGCCGTATTTCCGGTTGACCGCCAGAATCATATCGCAGATGGTCCGTCCCAGCGGGGTGGTGCGCAGGCTGGGGGGCTTGCACAGGGTTCCGGACAGCTCCAGATGATTTTCGTCCTGCCCCTCCTGCGCCCGCAGCTCCCGGGCCAGCACGCTGACCACCAGGCGGCTGCCCACGCCGCTGCGGTTGTTGAAGGTGCGCAGCTCTCCCACAACCGTCGCCTCCTGTCCCGGCTCCAGCGGGCCGCAGGCCTCCAAAACCGCCCTGGACGCCATAATATTCACCTGGTCCAGCGCGCCGGACAGGCGGCTGACCTGAAGGGGAAAGCGAAAAAATTCCACTCCGTGGTTGGTGTGGGAAAGGGCGGGGAGCTCCCCCAGGCAGCCGTGCAGCTGAATCTGATTGACGTCGGCGCAGCCCTGTCTCATGTACGATCACACTCCCGAATTGTTTTCTCCCTATCCATATGACAGGGCCGTCCGGGATATGACTGCGCCCCCATCCCAACAGCGGGAGGCGGCGGGGCCGTCGAAATGGGGCTTCCCAATTTCCATGAACCGACAAGCTGCGGCGTGCCGCTTTCTGAAACGCGGCACGCCGCTCAGTCCGGTTCCTGGTTCAATTCTGTCCCATCGTGCCCGGAGGAAAAGCCATTATCCCGGAAATCCGGGCCGCAGGGCTCTCCTCCTTCCAATATGGAAACTCCCGCTTCGGCCCACAGGCCGGAGCGGGAGTTGAACAATATATCTGGCTGCGCGGACTGATACAGCTCCTTCAGCGCCGGCCGAAGCCGCCGCCCCGGGAACCGCCAAAGCCGCCGCCCCGGCCGCCGCCGAAGCCGCCCCCTCTGGATCCGCCGAACCCACCGCCGCGGAACCCGCCGGCTCCCCCCCGGGATCCGCCAAAGCCGCCGCCAAAGCCGCCCCCGCGGAATCCGCCGGAGCCGCCCCGGGAGCCGCCGGAAAAGCCGCCCGGCCGGCGCGGACCGGAACCGCCGAAGCCGCCGAAGCCGCCGGGTCCCCGCGGACCCGGTCCGGGAGGCGGGGGAGGAGGCCGGCGCCAGCGCCGGCGGTACCACCCGTAACCCGGCCCATGCCAGAACAGAATGGGCCGGAAGACCACCGTGGGATTCACTACTCCGTAATACTGCCGGCGATACGCGTCATAGCGGACGCTGTCCACCGCCGTGGCAATCACCACCAGCACCACCAGGAGCAGCAGCACACCCACCACCATGGACCAGCCGCTGGCGTAGTAATAGCCCTGATAGGCGGACCCGTCCCCATAGTTGTCCAGATAGTAGTCATTCAGCGCGGAGAACAGGGACAGCACCCCGTCCCCATACTGCCCGGCCTGTACGTCGTCATAGAGGTACTGGCTGAGATAGACCCCCACCTGGCTGTCGGACAGGGGATAGTCCATTCCCACAGCAAAATAGGCGTCGTTGTTCTCCGTATTGATGGTCAGATAGCCGTCATAGGCGCCCAGCTGGAACTCCTCCGCCCGGCTGTATGTGTAGTCCTCCAGGGTGGAGTCCGGCGTCTGGGCCAGCGTCTCCACCACGATAATGCTGCCGTAGCGCTGGTCCCAGTTGGCGTTATACAGGCAGATCTGCTCCACCTGCGCGTCGGACAGCACGCCGGCGAAGTCCCCCACCCACTGCTCATAGGCGCCGGTGGACAGGCTGCTGTCCAGGCCGGAGGGGGCGGGCGCCGCCGGCCGGCTCAGGCCGATGGCAATCGCGCCGGCAATCATGGCCAGCGTGATGACCACCGCCACCCAGGTTTTTTGAAAAAATTTCATAGTGTCTCCTTCCGGCTGAACGGCTCCTGCGGCGGCGGGCCCGAAGCTTCCCCATCGCCCTGCGTCCAACTGTCTTTGCATCAGCGGCGGGCCGGCGGGGACGCCGGCCCCGGCAAAGCCTTTTCCGTCAAAACCCGCTGCCCCTGGCTTCGTCCGGGTCTTCTGCTCAGCCCCTCAGTTCCAGCAGCTTCTGCTTCAGCTCGCCCTCGATGCGGCCCAGCTCCTGCTCGGCCTCCTTGCGCTTCTGCGCGCCCTCGGTCTGGATCTTCATCACCTCGTCCAGGGTGGAGATCAGCTGCTCGTTGGTGTGCTGAAGGGTCTGGATATCCACCACGGAGCGCTCGGCCTCCCGGGCGGTCTCCACGGTGCCCATCTTCAGCATCTCCGCGTTCTTCTTCAGCAGGTCATTGGTCATGTTGGTGACCGCAGTCTGGGCCGCCGTGGCCTGCCGGCCGTGCTCCAGCCCCAGGGCCAGCACCATCTGGCTCTTCCACAGGGGGATGGTATTCACCAGGGAGGACTGGATCTTCTCCAGCATTTGGGTGTCATTGTTCTGCAGCAGACGGGTCTGGGGGCCCATCTGAATGGAAATCATCCGCGTCAGCTCCAGATCGTGGAGCTTCTTCTCAAACCGGGCGCACAGGTTGGCGTAGTCGTTATAGGCCTGGGCGTCCTCCTGGGCGCCGGTCTCCGCGGCCTTCTTTCTGAGCTCCTCCAGGTCGTGGGTGCGCACATACTCCAGCCGCTTCTTCCCGGCGATGATATACATGGTCAGCTCTTTATAATATTTGGTGTTCAGATCATACATCTGGTCGAACATGGCGATGTCCTTCATCAGGGTCACCTGATGGTTCTCCAGCACCTTGACAATCTTGTCCACGTTGGCCTCTGCCTTGGCATAGCTGGCCTTCATCGCCTCCAGCTCATTCTTCTTTTTGCGGAAGAAGCCGAAGATGCCGCCCTTTTCCTCCTCGTCCTGGCCGAAGTCCTTCAGCTCCACCACCAGGGAGGACAGGGCCTCGCCCACCTCGCCCAGGTCCTTGGTGCGTACGTTGTTCAGCGCGCTCTCAGAAAAGGCGGCGATGTTCTTCTGGGCCGCCGCGCCGTACTGGAGCACCAGGTTTGAGTCGGTGATATCAATTTTCCGGGAAAACTCGTCCACCATTTTCCGCTCCGCCTCAGACAGCATGGACTCGTCCAGCTTGACGGCGTTGGCGTCCCGCTTCTTCTCCTCCGCCTGCTGGGCCTCCTGGGCGGTCTGGGCCGCGCTGTCCAGGGTCAGGCTGGGGGCTGCGGGGGCCGCAGGGGCCTGGGCGGCCGCGGCGGTATCCGGGGTCAGGGTCAATTCAGGGGTCAGCTCCATTTTCTCATCCATTACGGTGGTCCTCCTAAAAATGCATTGTCATGTTCCAAATATTTATTTTTGCTGCGGGTTTTTAAGCCTGGTGTTTTTCCAGAAGTAATATACCGCGCCAGACAGCGTCACCACTGTCAAGAGCATCCATACAGCCACCCACACTAACTCGTCCCAGGGGACAAATATCCCTCCCACCCCACAGCACACGCTGATCAGCAGCAGGAAGCTTCCCTCCAGAAGACAGCCCTTGGGCATTTCCAGGTCGGGCCGCCAGGGAAAGAAAAATTCCAAAAGGGACAGGAGTATCACAACAGCCCGAAAATAGCAGATAAACCGCGCCTCCTGTTCCAGGCCCGGGCCCTCCCATACCCTGAAACGCATATCAATCCAAGCCCGGGACAGAAAAAGCAGGGCTGTAAACAGGGCCAGCAGCCGGGTGCTCCGGCCCGCTTTCTTCCACCCGGATGGCAGTTTGTCTTTCATTCCGCGCACTCCTTCTTGCCTGATGCGAACGCCATGTTGCCAGCTTGCTCAAACATCTCTGCGGAAAAGAAATCTTATGTGTGTTTCGGCCTTATTTTACTGAATTTCCGCCAGGACAGAACTGCCCCGCCCGCCAGAAGAATCAGGAGAACCAACCAAAAGGCCCAATTCAATCCTTCCAGCGGCAGAAGCCAATACAGGCCGGCCCACAGGACGGCCAGCAGTGAGAGGAGGACTCCTTCGCCCAGGACGGCGCGGCGGCTGTCCTTCTCCCAGTTCCACGCCGCAAACTGGTACAGGAACACCACAACCAGCAGGCCCCGGACGGCCCAGCCAAACCGGGCATCCGCTTCGGCCCGGGCCCACTCCGCCGGGCTGAAGATGGCCTGTTCCTCCAGGCGGGCGTACAGCTCCATATCGTCCCAGATGGCCCAGCACAGGCCCAGGGCCACGATCAGCATCAGCCACCGCAGCCAGGGGGGCCGTTTCCGCTCCTTCATTCCCAGGTCCTCCTTTTCCTTTCTCAGAGGGCAGTTCACGGGACGGGGCTTCTTATTTTCCTTCGCTGTTCAGGTTGAGTCCCCCCAGCCCCTCCTGGGCCAGCAGGTTCTCCATGACGGTGATGTCGGTGGAGATGTCCAGCGCCTCCTCTCCAAACAGGGCGTCCAGCTGCCGGTCAAAGGCCTGAACAATGGTGGTGAGCATAGATTCCACCTTCTGCTTGGTGGTATCAATGTTGCTGCCGGAGATCCCGGCGGCATCCATCCGGTCATAGGCGTTTAATATTTTCAGGGTGGTGGGCAGATAGTAATTGAGGAAGCGGCGGATCTGAGGCAGCTTTTTGGGCTGGGCCGCCACATGGTCGATGATCTTCCCCGTAATTTCCTCCAAGTGGTCGATCTGGGCGGAGATGGTCTCATCCTGAATACTGTCGTTGAGCCGGCGCATCTCGGACACCGCACGCTCCCGCTCCTTCAGCAGGGCGTCAATCTCCGGATTACCGGTGGATTCCGGCTTCTTCTCCGCCTTGGGCTGCTCCTTGGCCTGTTCCTTCGGCTCCTCCCCCGGCATCTGATAGGCCTTATCCGGGAACAGGGCCTTTCCAATGACAAAGGCCACCGCGGACAGGGCCGCGCATATCAGATACTGTCCCGCCGTCCGCAGGGGGAACAGCAGGGCATAAACCAGCCATACCACACCCACCAGATAGATGGGGAGCACCGAACGCTTTACATGCTTGGCCATATTGAACCTCCCGACGGCCCGGCGGACTGCCGCCGGACCCAGACCCATTTTCGCGGCGCCCCGGCCCTTGCGCGGGAGGTCCGCTTTTTTGTAATGCTATTGTAACGCCCCGCCCCGGGGGTGTCAAGAAATTTACCCGCCGCCGGGGCGCTCAGCCCTCCTGTTCCCGCCGGACATAGGCCGCGGGGATGCCCAGCTCCTCCCGGTATTTGGCCACGGTGCGCCGGGACAGGGGACAGCCCTCCTCCGCCATCTGCCGGCACAGCTGCTGGTCCGAGAGGGGGCTGGTCTTGTCCTCCTCCTGGATCAGGCGGCGCAGCAAGGCCCGGGCCGCCTCGCCCCCCACGGCGCCACTCCGCACGCCCGGGGCGACGGAGCGGGAAAAGAAGTAGGACAGGGGATAAATCCCCCGCACACACTGCAGGTACTTGCCCTTCACGGCGCGGCTGACCGTGGACTCATGCAGTCCCAGCTCCTCGGCCACGTCGGCCATCCGCAGCGGACGAAGCGCCGCGGGGCCGCTGCGGAAAAACTCCCGCTGATAGTCCGCCACCACCCGGGCACAGCGCAGCACGGTGCTCTCCCGCTGGCCCACGGCCCACAGCACCTGCTCGGCCTGGCGCAGCTTGCCCGTGAGGTACTCCCTGACCTCCCGATCCTCCGACTGCTCCAGCAGCCTGCGGTACTCCCCGCTGATGCGGAAGGGCGGCCGCTCCTCCCGCCGGGCCCGCACAATCAGGTTTCCGTCTTCCTCCTCCACAAATACGTCGGGCAGCAGGTAGACGGTCTGCTCCGGGTGCTGGAAAATGGCCCCCGGCCTGGGGTCCAGCTCCTGGATGATGCCCTCGGCCCGGCGCACCTCTTCCACCGGCACTCCCAGCTTCCCGGCGATGGCCTGATAGCGGCGGGCGGCCAGCAGCTCCAGGTGGTCCCGCACAATGTCCAGGGCGGGGCCCGTCTCCCGGATGCGGCGCAGCTGCAGCGCCAGACACTCGGACAGATCCCGCGCCCCCACGCCCGCCGGCTCCAGGCTCTGCAGAATGTCCAGCGCCCGCTCCAGCCGGGGCGCCGACACCCCCGTATCCCGGGACAGCTCCTCCAGGGGGATGCGGAAATAGCCGCTGTCGTCCAGACAGGAGGCCAGATAGCGCACCGTCTGGGCGGTGTCCTCATCCAGCTCCATCCGGTGCAGCTGGCGGGACAAAAAGCGCAGCAGCGTCTCCTCCAGCCCTCCCTCCGTGGCGGCCCGGGCCAATGGATCCAGATCCTCGGGCACCACATGCTGATAAAACAGGTTCTGCCGGTCGTTGTCCTCCAGCCAGCGCAGGCGGCCCAGCAGCTCGTCCCGCTCCGGCTCCGGGGGGGCGCTGCTCTGGGGCTCCTCCGGCTCCACCATGGGGTTTTCCAAAGACAGCTCCCGCACATAGGCCTCCAGCTCCAGGGTGCTCATCTGCAGCAGCTGGGCGCTTTGAATCTGCTGCTGGCTTAATTTCTGCTCCTGCTTCTGAAGCAGCTCCATCGGGCATTCCTCCTCTTCCTCGGTATCCGCACACAGCTCCGTATGGTCAAAAGTTTATTTCAGCAGCAAGCAAAAGTCAAGTGCAGACCGCCCGCTGCCGCTCCTTTCCAGAAAGACACTTGACCGCAGAGGCCGCCCGTGGTATCATACTTCTGTCTCAAATAAGACAGTTTTGGAGAGGCGGTGATTGTTTGACCCCCACGCAGGACGAGCTGGAAACCCTGGGGCGGTGTCCCCTGCTGCGGGGCGCGGACCGGAGCCTGCTGCTGCGCGTCCCCCAGGCGGACGGGGCCCGGGTTGTCTCCTTCCCCGCGGGCGAGACGGTATACAGCCCCCGGCACTTCGTCCGCTGTCTGGGGATCCTGCTGTCCGGACGGCTTCAGGTGACCAAGGGTGAGCTGACCGTCAGCTATCTGGAGCCCGGGGAGCTGTTCGGGGCGGCCGCGCTGTACAGCGACGCCCCGGAGTTTGCCACCACCATCACCGCCCGGCGGCCCAGCCGCTGCCTGCTGCTGAACCAGCAGCTGGTGGACGGGCTGCTGGCCCGGGAGCCCCTGGTGCGGGAAAACTATCTGCGCTATCTCACCGGACGCATCCGCTTCCTCTCCGGCCGGCTTCAGTCGGTCACCCAGCCGGGGGCGGAGGGCAAGCTGGCCCGCTATCTGCTGGCCCGCGCGTCCCAGGGCAGCCTGACCTGTCCCGCCGCAGACCTGGCCCGGGAGCTGGGGCTCAGCCGCGCCTCCCTCTACCGCGCCTTCCGCACCCTGGAGGCCGGCGGTCTGATTGTGCGCCAGGGCAAGACCATCCGCATCCCCAGCCTGACCGCCCTGGAGGGCGTCCTGTAATCCCCATCCCCCGCGCTGTTTTCCGCATATCTCCTCTATTTTATCCTTGAAAGGAGCACTCCAAATGAAAAAGGCACTCTCTCTTCTCCTCAGCGCCGCACTGGCCCTCTCCCTGCTCGCCGGCTGCGGCCCCAGCAGCTCCGGCTCGGACGTCTCGGGCTCCGGCTCCGATTCCTCCTCCGGCGGCTCCTCCGCCGACACCTCCCAGGCCCCTGTGGACGCCCCGGAGGTCAACTTCATGGTCCTCAGCGGGCCCACCGGCGTGGGCGCCGCCCAGCTGATTGACAGCTATTCCGCTGACAGCGCCCCCGCCGACGCCCCCTTCATCCTGAACACCACGGTGGAGGCGGACAATCAGGTGGTGTCCAACGCCCTGGTCAACGGCACGGTGGACATTGCGGCCGTGGCCACCAACGTGGCCGCCACCCTGGCCGCCAAGACCGACGGCGCCGTGCAGGTGCTGGCCGTCAACACCCTGGGGGTGCTCTATATCCTGGAGAAGGGGGACAGCGTCCACTCCCTGGCCGATCTGGCGGGCAAGACCGTATACGCCACCGGACAGGGGGCCAACCCGGAGTACGCCCTGAACTATCTGCTCACCCAGAATGACGTGGACCCCGCCAGCGTGGACATCCAGTGGATGACCGCCCAGGAGGTCACCGCCCAGATGACCTCCTCAGAGGAGGCCATCTGCATGCTCCCCGTCCCCGCCGCCACCGCCCTGATGGTGCAGGACAGCGCGGTGCGCCAGGCCGTCTCCCTGTCCGACGCCTGGGACGACCTGGAGATGGGCGCGCTGGCCATGGGCTGCGTGGTGGCCCGCACGGAGTTTGCGGAGGAAAATCCCCAGGTGGTGGACGCCTTCCTGGACCTGTACGGGGACTCCATCTCCTTCATGTCCGACGAGGCCAATCTGGAGGAGGCGGCCGCCCTGGTGGCCCAGTACGGCATCACCGCCAACGAGACCATTGCCGCCGCCGCCATTCCCCAGTGCAACCTGACCTTCCTCACGGGCAATGAGATGCGGGATGTGCTCGCCCAGTACTATCAGGTGCTGTTCCAGGCCAACCCCGACTCCATTGGCGGCGGCATGCCCTATGACGCCTTTTACTATGGGGCGGACTAATCCCGCCTCCCGCCTGCTCCGCGCCCTGCTGCCCCCGGCCTTCTGGCTGGGGGCTTGGCAGTTGTGCGCCTGGCTGGTGGAGCTGCATGTGGAGGGCCGGGGCAACGAGCTGCTGCTGCCCTACCCCGCCACGGTGGCCCTGGCCCTGGCCGGGCTGGCCGGGCAGCCCGCCTTCTGGGCCGCCGTGGCCGCCTCCCTGCTGCGCATTCTGGCGGGGCTGGCCGCCGGCGTTCTGCTGGGGGCGGGGCTGGCCGCCCTGACCTGCGCCTCCCCCTGGTGCAGCCGGCTGCTGGCCCCCGCCGTCCGGGTGATTCGGGCCACCCCCGTGGCCTCCTTTATCCTGCTGGTGCTGCTGTGGACGGGGCGGGGCACGGTGCCCGCCGTGATCTCCGCCCTGATGGTACTGCCGGTGGTGTGGGAAAACCTCTCCCGTGGGATCCGCGCCGCCGACCAGCAGCTGCTGGAGCTGGCCCGGGCCTACCGCTTCTCCCGTGGCAAAACGGTCCGCCTGATCTACCTGCCCTCCCTGCGGCCCTACTTTCTGTCCGCCCTCACCACCTCCATGGGGCTGGCCTGGAAGTCCGGCGTGGCCGCCGAGGTGCTGTGCTGGCCCCGTCCCGGCATCGGCACCCAGATTTACAACAGCAAGCTATATTTGGAAATCCCGGAGCTGTTCGCCTGGACCGCCGTGGTGGTGGCCCTCTCCCTGCTGCTGGAGCAGCTGCTGCGCTGGCTGGTGGAACACCGGAGCAGGGGGGTGAGCGTATGATCCAGGTGGAACACCTGTCCCTCTCCTTCGGCTCCAGGGAGGTGCTGCGGGACTTTTCCCTCGCCGTGCCCGACCGGGGCGTCACCGCCCTGCGGGGGCCCTCCGGCTGCGGGAAGACCACCCTGCTGCGCTGTCTGGCGGGGCTGGAGCGGCCCCAGGGTGGGCGGATCTCCGGCATCACGCCCCGGGAGACCGCCTTTTTGTTTCAGGAAAACCGCCTGCTGCCCTGGCGGACGGCGGCGCAGCATATCACCGACGTGCTGCCCCGCGCCCGCTGGGGCGAGGCGGCGGACTGGCTGGCCCTGGCCGAGCTGGAGGGGGAGGAGCGCGCCTATCCCGCCTCCCTGTCCGGCGGCATGGGGCGGCGGCTGGCCCTGGCCCGGTGTCTGGCCCTGGGCGGGCGGCTCTATCTGCTGGACGAGCCCTTCACCGGCGTGGATCCGGAGCGGGCCGCGCGGATCATGGGCCGCATCCGCGCCCTGAACACCCCCGTCCTGCTGGTCAGCCACGAGGCGCCGGTGCTGGCTCTGGCCGACCGTATTCTGGATATGGACGGACCGCCCCTGCGCATTCTGTAAGGAAAACGGGCGAAAACGACGGGAAAGGTTGGTGGCCTTTCCCGCCGTTTTCCTCTATACTTGCAGTATCCTGAATGAGGAGGATACAACCATGACATTAGGAAACAGCCTGTCCGCCGCCCGGAAAAAAAGCGGCATGTCCCAGGAGGAAGTGGCGGAGAGGCTGGGAGTCAGCCGCCAGACCATCTCCAAGTGGGAAACTGACGAGACCCTGCCCGACATCCGCCAGTCCAAAATTCTGGCGAGCCTCTACCGCCTGTCCCTGGACGAACTCATTTGTTTTGACGCGGAACTTCAAGAGATTCGCCGGACGATTGACAGCAGCAGCCCGGAACGGGACCGGGAGGTGGACTGGACCGCCCTTTGGGCCCAAAAATATCCCGTTCTGGCCTCCTACCACCAGCAGGTCCGGACGGAGGACTACGCCGCCCCTCTTCAGGTCCTGCTGGACCGTCTGAAGCGGGAGCAGGGTTACAGCGAGCCGGACGCGTTTCTAGTCCTCAAGGACATACTGGGAACGCTCTGGACCCGGCAGGAACAGCAGTTGTGACACATCCAGCGAAAAATGCGCGCCCACGGTGTCCGTGGGCGCGCATTTGTATCTGATCATTCCATTTCAGGCCAGAGAACCGCCTGTCCCTCCCGCAGAGAGGCGGGCACATCGATGATTCGCTGGTTGGCGGAGCCTCGGAAGCGCAGGGACAGGTCCTTCTCTGCCTCCACAAAGGGGCCGTCCACCAGCACGTCCAGCTGCTCCAGCAGGGCCCGGCCGTATTCCCCCACCCGGCCCGCCAGCAGGTCCTCATAGAGGTAGCCGGTGTAGCACCAGATATCCTTGTCCGGGAAGCGTGCCCGCACCTGCTTCACCAGTTCCAGCACCGCGCTCTGGTTCCGGGGATGGAGGGGCTCGCCCCCCAGCAGGGAGAAGCCCTTGATATAGGGCCTGGTCAGGGCCTGGAGCACCTGCTCCGCCTCCGCCCGGGTGAAGGGCCGGCCGTATTGAAAGTCCCAGGCCTCCGGGTTGAAGCAGCCCGGGCAGGCGTGGGTGCAGCCGGATACAAACAGGGAGACCCGCACGCCGGGGCCGTTGGCCACGTCGATGGGGCGGATGTCAGCGTAGTTCAATTCTCTCTCACCGCCTCGCAGAGTTTCCGCCGCAGGCGGAAAAATTTTAAACGGTCCGAAGGCGAATTCATTTCGCCGCAGGACACCACGACCCCTGGCCGCGGCGGCCAGGACCGCCTTTTCCGGGAAAAGGCGAGGGGGGTATCGAAGCCGGTTTCTGTCGGAACCGGCTTCGTATCCAGGGGGGGACAATGTCCCCCCTGGAAGAATTACAAGTGCAGTACCCGGGCCTTGATCTCCTTGGTCTTCCCCACGTTCCAATAGTTTTCGCCCAGATAGCCGCAGGTGCGGCGGGTGACGTTCATCTTGGAGTGGTCCTTGTTGTGGCACACGGGGCACTCCCACTGGTTCTCATCATTGATGATAATCTCCCCGTCAAAACCGCACACCTGGCAGTAGTCGCTCTTGGTGTTGAACTCGGCGTACTGGATGTTGTCATAGATGAAGCGGACCACTTCCTCCAGGGCCTCCAGATTGTGGCGCATGTTGGGAATCTCCACATAGGAGATGCAGCCGCCGGTGGAGATCTTCTGGAACTGGCTCTCAAAGGTGAACTTTTCAAAGGCGTCGATGTGCTCCCGCACGTCCACGTGATAGCTGTTTGTATAATATCCCTTGTCCGTTACATCGGGGATTGTCCCGAAGCGCTCCTTGTCGATGCGGGCGAAGCGGTAGCACAGGGACTCGGCAGGGGTGCCGTACAGGGCAAAGCCGATGTTGGTCTCCTTCTTCCAGTCGTCGCAGGCCTTCCGCAGCCGGTTCATCACCTTCAGGGCAAACTCCTGCCCCTCGGGCTGGGTGTGGCTGACCCCCTTCATCAGCTTGGTCACCTCGTACAGGCCGATATAGCCCAGGGAGATGGAGGAGTAGCCGCCGTACAGCAGGGGCTCGATGGGGGCGCCCTTGGGCAGGCGGGCAATGGCGCCGTACTGCCAGTGGATGGGGCTGGAGTCGGAGTGCACATTCCGCAGGGCGTTGTGCCGGCACATCAGGGCCTCAAAGCACAGCTGCAGGCGCTCCTCCAGAATCTCCCAGAACTTTTTCTCGTCCCCCCGGGCCAGGATGCCGATTTGGGGCAGGTTGAGAGAGACCACGCCCTGGTTGAAGCGGCCCTCGAACTTGTAATTCCCGTTCTCGTCCTTCCAGGGGGCCAGGAAGGAGCGGCAGCCCATGGGGGAGAACACGTTGCCCTCATAGTTCTCCCGCATCTTCTTGGCGGAGATATAGTCGGGGTACATCCGCTTGGCGGAGCACTTGACGGCCAGCTCGGTGATATAGTCGTACTTGCCGCCCTTCAGGCAGTTGTGCTCGTCCAGCACGTACACCAGCTTGGGGAAGGCGGGGGTGATATAGACCCCCTTCTCGTTCTTGATGCCCTCCAGGCGCTGACGCAGCACCTCCTCCACGATCATGGCGTTCTCCTCCAGATAGGGGTCGCCCTCCTGCAGGTTGAGGAACAGCGTGACAAAGGGGGACTGGCCGTTGGTGGTCATCAGGGTGTTGATCTGATACTGGATGGTCTGCACGCCGCTTTTCAGCTCGTCCTTCAGCCGGTCTTCCACCAGCCGATCCACCGTGGCGTCGTCCACCTGGCCGGCGCACTCATAGACAATGTGCTTGCGGAACTTCTCCCGGCTGCGGCGCAGGTATTTGCCCAGGTGGCTCATGTCCACGCTCTGGCCGCCGTACTGGTTGGAGGCCACGCAGGCGATGATCTGGGTGG
>JAHYYS010000046.1:12615-21201 GCA_019424865.1 bacterium | reverse complement strand
CCGTGTCCGGGGGATGGGGCGTCTCGTAGATGACATACTCCACATCCACGATCTTTCCTTTGCTGTCCCGGAGCCGGTTGCGGACTATGTACCCGGCTCGCTCCAGCTCCTTCAGGGCTGATCCGATGCTGTCCGTGCCCTCCTTGCAGATTTTGGCTAGGCCCCTGGTGGTGTAGTTCCAGTCCTCCGGCAAGGATAGCATCATGGAGAGCAGCCCTTTGGATTTTAGGGACAGTCCCGCGTTGCGCAGGTGGTGGTTGGACATTACCGTGTAGTCGCGGGTTTTCTCAATGCGAAATACCGCCATGGTATCACCTCCCTTCGGCGATCAAAAAAGTGTCGATTTTTTGGGGAAAGGCGGCCTTCATGCCGCTCGGATACCCCGGAGGGGAGCCTCCATAGGCGGCAGCCTTTTCAGTAGTTTTAGAGAAGAATAAACGCTGGATATTAACTCTATTTCAGCACATTTTCGTGCTGCATATTGCTTTTGTCCTACTTTTAACATATACTGTGTAGTAAAAGGAGGCTGGGCTTATGGGTAATTCTACTACTAATATTAGCATCCGAATGGACTCTGAATTGAAAGCACAAGCTGACGAACTATTTGCAGAACTCGGGATGAATTTGTCCACGGCATTTAACATCTTTGTACGTCAATCAACTCGTGATGGAGGAATTCCGTTTAAAATTTCATTGAACCATGTTGATTATACTAAGCCACAGAATTTAGAATAAAAATTATGACCACAGACTCTTTTCTGTGGCCATAATAACAATAAATTTAGAGAAGATTGTATTGAAATCAATTTCTAAAATGGAGGGATAATATGCCTTTGGATATTGTGCGCGGACGGATTTCCAATGTAATGGCCACTAAAGAACTCATACCAATCATTGAGAAATTAAATGCCCAAAATGATGCAACGCTGTATTTGGGATATCCGCTTTCCGCTAATGCAGAAAACACTGTTACTGTTGATGCTTTATTTGTCAGTAATAAAATTGGTATTGTTGCCTTTATATTTACTAAGTTAGAAAATTTAGATGAAATCATTGAGGAACAAGGCGAACTATATTTCCAATTAACAAACACTTTAACACAGTATCCGAACTTAAGAAAAGGACGTTCATTAGCTGTAGATCCCCATGTTATTTCAATTGTGCCTGCGCAGATGGACGGCGAATTAGAAGATGGATATATCCTTTCCACATTTGATGATTTGCCAAATGCGATTGATGAAATTCCAACATTCGACACAAAGTATTATAAAGTTTTAGTTGAGTCGTTACAAAGAATAGCTAGCATAAAACCTAGGAAAAAACGCGAAAATGTCAAAAACTCGGGGTCAAAAGGAGATATTATTAAAAAAATAGAAAAGGAGATTGCTAACTTAGATCATTGGCAGAAAAAAGCTGCGTTAGAAATTGTAGATGGACCTCAAAGAATTAGAGGTTTGGCTGGTTCTGGAAAAACTATTGTTTTGGCTTTAAAAGCGGCATATTTGCATTCACAATTTCCAGAGTGGGATATTGTCGTAACTTACTATACGAGAGCTTTATGGCAACAATATCGAGACTTAATCACAAAATTTGTGTTTGAATTTTCTCGAGATGAGCCTAATTGGGATAAATTGCATTTGTTTCATGCTTGGGGTTCACAATCTGAACAGGGGATTTATTCTGAAATAGCTCGTTCCATTGGGCAGGTTCCTATTAATTTTGCAAATGCGAAATTAAAGTACGGACGAGAGAAGGCTTTTTCAGGTATATGTGACGAGTTGAATCATATTTTACCGGATAACTATACTCCTCTATATGATTTATTATTGATTGATGAGGCACAAGATCTGCCCGCTTCTTTCTTTAAGCTGGTATATAAATGTGTTAAAAAGCCCAAGCGTATCGTATGGGCATATGATGAATTGCAAAATTTGAGTTCTTCGATTATGCCTTCCATTGAAGATATGTTTGGTACCGACGAAAACGGAAAATCTTTAGTTGAATTGAAAAATGAGCAAGATGAGCCGATGCAGGATATCATTTTACCTGTTTGCTATCGAAATCCGCCGTGGGCACTTGCTTTAGCACATTCTTTAGGATTTGGTATATATAGAGAGCAATTGGTTCAGCATTTTGATACGCTGAATCTATGGGAAGATATTGGTTACAAAAAGGATAAAGGCTCTCTGTCTTTTGGTAAGAGAGTGACACTATCAAGAAAGCAGGATGCAACACCTCCTTATTTTAATGACTTATTAGACCCTAAGGATGTAATTATAACAAAGCGTTTTGAAGATGTAGACATGCAGTATGACTATGTTGCGCAACAAATTAAGAAAAATATTACTGAAGATGAACTTGATCCGGATGATATTCTGGTGATTTTCCCTTCCGTTATTTCCGCTAAAAGTCAGTATCAAAGATTTGCACAGCATCTTGCGAGATATTCAATATCTTCAATGCTCGCTGGTGTAACCAATGATCGTGATATCTTTCGAGTTCCAGGGAGTATTTCTTGTTCTGCAATATACAGAGCCAAAGGAAACGAAGCGCCAATGGTTTATATTGTAAATGCAGACTTTTGTTACGACGGTATTGAATTAATTAAACTGAGGAATACACTTTTTACAGCCATTACACGTTCTCGTGCTTGGGTTAGAATATGTGGCGTTGGCTACGCTATGGATGGACTCATTGAGGAAATAAACAAATTTATTACTAAGAACTATGTTCTTGAATTTAAAATACCAACAAAAACTGAAATGGCTAGGTTAAGAACTATAAATAGAGAGCGTTCAGCGTCTGACACTAAGAAAATCGAAGAAGCACAAAAGGGCGTTCGCACCCTTCTCGAACTAGTAAATCAAGGTGATTTGGATGCATCCCAAATTCCAGAACTGAGTTCTCTTGTGAAATTGTTTTTAAGTAGTAAGTCAGATGGTGATAACGTCGATGAAGAGGATGAATAAACATGTAGAAGACACTCGCGATCAAATAATTAACACTTTACAGATTTTGCATGAATGTGGTCTATCAAGGATAACAAAAGATATAGCCGTCGTCTGTAATCAGGATACGGAAATTTTAACTTGGGATAACCATGTTCCGGGGAGACATAATGCTGGCAAGTCGTTTACAACATTGAACCAATATATTTCAATTTATGAGACGGGAGCCTATCACTGTATTCTCTTTGACGGATCAATTATTCGAGTATTCTTCAAGTTTCGGAAAAACATATTATTACAAGAAAGCTTATTGTACTGGCCTTCCCCTATTCTAATTCCTGAAGAAGATGTCGATGAGTTAGGAATCCGTGAAGCAGTAAATATGTATTTTTCAGATATTGATATGTTAAATAGTAAAGTTGCCATGCGAAGTCCCTTCAGATACGATTTTGATTCATCAAATATTAGCGAGCAGCATCCTGCAACACATGTTCATATTCAGCATGCAGAATGTAGAATTAGTGCAAAGAGACCAGTGTGCTTTAACACTTTCATTAAATTTATTTTTGCAAACTTCTACCCAGAAGAATATCCGTCAATATTTTCTGATTTACTGCCGCTTCATTATTCAGGATACACATCTTTTGATAAGGCCATTCTTTGTCTTTAATGTTCTTTAAATAGTGCGAGCCATAGATTTGCAGTTTATGGCTCGCACTATCAGTTATTTAGTTTCGCTTCCCAGTTCCTCCATCGCCAGCCAGTCCTCAAACGACTTTCTGGAAATGCGGATCGCATAGCCGATGCGAATTGTTTTGAACTCTCCAGAGTTCACCAGACGGTATGCAGTGGATTTTGCAATTCCAAGGATTGCGGCAATATCATCCACGGTGTAGGTTCTGTTGCTCGGCAGCTTCTTTTCCTGCGATGTACTCATAATTTTGGCCTCCCATTTTTCGTAGGCATTTTGACTATACCTATCTGATTTTCCTTGTGGCGAAGGGGCTTTCTGCCATCATCCGTGCTAAGAATTTGCTAATTTGACATTCTGAACAGGCCGTAACGAGGCGGCATTTTACGGATTTTTGTGCAGATTGACCAGTGACCACACAGTGTCATAGCGAATCAAATATAATGGGAAGTTATGATGGGTATATCGTACCAAAAGAAACGCCAAACTCCTAAGCGGTAGGCCACCAGTTAGAGTCTGGTCGGGGGTGCCACGTCGGAGCAAAGTCCGCTTTGCTCCGACGTCTTTTTATACCTGCGGAAAAGATGTCATCCGCCCGCGCCCTTACTCCTCTTTTCCGAGTGCGGCCCGCGCTGCCGGAGCTGCGCTTTTGCCTGAACCATGTGGAAATTTCGCGTTCCCCATCCCATTGACCAAGAAAGCCACGGCCCGGGCCGTGGCTTTCTTTACAGCAAAAGGCCGGCGGCGGATATGCTCCCGCCGCCGGCCCTCTGCCTGAAATAATATGGAACATTGAAAACGCCGCAGCCCGCCACCTGCGGCGGGGTCTGCGGCATCGGGGAAACATTATAAAACCGCCTTGGTCTCCTGAATATAGTCCCGGAAGCGGCTGGCGGCGGAATGAAACACCCGGTTCTTTTTCCAGGCCAGCACGTGGCCGGTGGTGCGCTCCGGCGCAAAGGGGCGGAAGCAAAGGGCGTCCCCGCCGCGGATCTCCAGCGCGCCCCCCACGCACACCGCACAGCACAGCCCGGCCTCCACCAGCAGGGCCGCGTTATTCAAAAGTGTGTGTCCGGAAAAGACATTCAGCTCCTTCCGCTCGATTCCGAGCCAGGAGGTGATATTGTCCTGTACAATTTCCCGACGGGGCATGCTCAAGGGGACGGAGAACAGATCCTCCCGGACGATGGTTTCCTTCCGGGCCAGAGGGTGATCCCTGCGCATGACAATCCCCCAGGTCTCCCAATAGGGCAGGCGGATGTAGTCATATTTGGCGGCCTCGATGGGTTCCAGAAGGAGCCCAAAGTCCAGCTCCCCCCGGTCCAGCCTTTCCCGGATGTCGTCCCCGTCGGCGCTGTACAGCTCATACCGCACACGGGGGTGCAGGCGGGAAAAGCCGCCCAAGGCCTCCGGCAGCATCCGGGAGGCGCAGGACTCCACACAGCCCAGCGCCACGGTGCCGCCGATCAGGTCGTTTTGGTCCGAAAGATCCCGGCGGGTCTTGTCCATCAGGGCGATGATTTCCTCCGCCCTCTGCTGGAAGAGCACACCCGCATCGGTAAGGGTCACCTGCCGCTTGCCGCGAATGAGCAGATTGGTCCCCAGCGTCTCCTCCAAATCCGTCAGCTGGCGGCTGATGGTGGGCTGGGTGACATGGAGCTGCTCCGCCGCCTTGGTAATATTGCCCGCCTTGGCCACCGCCAAAAAATACTCCAACAGCCGCAAATCCAAAGGATACGCCCCCCGCCATTCTGAATGGTTACAGCTTCATTATCCGGATTTCCGGGAGAAAAGTCAAGATAACTTTCCTGCCTGGGCCGGATGGAGGAGGGCGGCAAAAGCGCCTGGCCGCCTCTTGTGGCCAGGCGCTTTTCAACATGGCTTGTCCCGCTGAACCCCCATTGTCGGAAAAGAGGTCAGCCGCCCGCCGCCGCGGCCAGCGCCGCATCCTGACGCGCCCGGGCCTGCTCCAAATCCTGAAAATCCCCCAAGGCGGAGATTTGGATGCTGGAGGCGTCCACCCCAGCTCCGGGGGCCTCCGCCTGCTGGGCCAGGGTGGCGGGGTAGGTCCCCGCCAGCTGCCCCCGAATGCTCTGCGCCCGCAGACGGCAGATATCCACCAGAGTCTCCGCCGCCAGCAGGTGATCCGCGTAGGAGCAGAAGGCGGTGGGATCCGCCTGCACATAGGGGGCGATGAGGGCCTGGGTCTGGCGGATCACCGCCTCGTACCGGCCGTTTTCAAAGTACTCCGTCAGCAGCTGATCAAAATAGGCGTGGTACTGGGCAAAGTACGCGCGGTTTTTCATCAGGTTATGGAACAGGGGCCGCTTCAGCATCACCTCCCCGGGGGCGGGGGTGTTGATGGGCCAGTTCAGAAGTACGTTGGGATCCCGGATGGGGTTTGTCATACCCAGGGCGTAGGTGCCGAAGGCCAGATTATAGTCCCAGGGGAGGATGGAGAGAATTCCGTCCTCCTCATAGAGGAAGTAGTTGTGGCCCGTATGCCCCAGATAGCTGTCCCAGTTCATGACAAACACCTGCACGGTGAAGTACCGCAGCACCTCGTCCACGTTGACCGCGGTCTCCAGGTTTTCCCCGGTGGACAGCACCCGCAGGGCCTCGATGAGCCGGGCCTGATCCGCGGCATCTGCGGCAAACCGGGCGTGGTCGAAGATGTTGGGATAGCTGGCCGGGTCGTCGTCCACATACCGCAGGGCCACGTCGGCGTTTTCGGCGTTCAGGGAGGCGTAGTCCGGCTTATAGAGCCGGCCGTAACTGGCCCCGAAGTTCCGCCGGGCAAAGGCCTCCTCCGGCTCCTCGATGGCCAGAAACAGGCCCCAGGGCGTGCCGTTCACGCTCACCCAGGTATAGCTGCACAGGGGGGCGGGGACGCCCATGAAGGACATCATGTCATAGACAAGGAAGGTTTTCAGATAGCTGTTGTCCTGAAAGGAGGCGTCCAGGGAGAGCTTATCCAGCCCGTAGTAATGCCCGCCGTCCACATAGTGGTCAAACTCCAGCTTCAGGCTGTACCGGCACAGGCCGTAGTCCTCCGTCAGCCGCAGGGAGTTGTTTCCCTTGGCCCGCAGGCCCACCTGGTAAAACTCCTCCCCGTCGATGACGGCGGTGCAGGGGACGTATGCCTCCTCCGGCGCATCGGCGATAAACTGCCCCCAGTCCTCCACCTGCAGATCCACGGTGTGGACCCGACTGTCGTCAAACAGGCGGGAGGCGTACCCGGGCGCGGCGCTGGCGGGCCGGAGGCCCAGAGCCTCCCCGAAGCAGAGCAGACCGGTGAGGACCAGGGCCAATAGGATGGCCCCGCCGCAGATAAGATCGATATGCCGGTGGCGGATCATGGCCTCACCCCATGTAGTCCCCGTTGTAGGAGACCAGCACCACGTGTCCCACGCCCTCCATGGAGCCCAGCTCGTTGACAAAGTCAGTCTGGCCGTTTTGCAGGCGCACCTCGTAGTTGAGTTCGATTTCTCCCGGGCTGACGCTCTTGCTTTTCAGATTCAGACGCTGTACCCGGGCCTCCACCAGGGCGCGGACCTGCGCCTCCTCCCGGGGGGAGGCGCAGCGGACCACCAGGATATAGGGGGAGTCGCCGCTTTTCCGGCTGGAAAAGACCAGCAGCACCGCCCCCACGAAGAGACTGCCCAGCACCGCCAGGGGGATCAGCCCCGCGGCCAGCACAATGCCCACGGCGATGGACCAGAAGAGGAACGCGATATCCATGGGCTCCTTAATGGCGGTGCGGAAGCGGACAATGGACAGCGCGCCCACCATGCCCAGGGAGAGGACGATGTTGCTGGTCACCGCCAGAATCAGCAGGGTGGTGATGAGGGTCAGGGCGATCAGGGTCACCCCAAAGCTGGGGGCATACATCACCCCGCTGTAGCTTTTTTTATAGACCAGAAAGATAAACAGACCCAGCAGAAAAGCCAGCGTCAGGGCGATGGCGGTGTCCAGCAGGGAGACGCTGTCCAGGCGCTCCAGAAAGCTGGATTTGAAAATATCCTGAAAGGTGGTCATGGGTCGGGCCACTCCTTGTCCTTTATTTTCTCAGTCGAACCGCCGGCACAGGGCATATTTGGAGCAGGCGGAAGCCCGGCGGCCGGGCACCTGGACGGCCATGCGCACCAGGTCGGGAAGAAAGGCGTCATATTTGACCTCCAGCACCGTGAGCCCCTCCATGGCGGCCAGGGAAAGGCGGTCCGGATGGAGAAAGTCCAGCGGGCTGCGGGAGGTGCGCACCCGGCGGTCCAGGGTGAGGCGCACGTTACCGGGGGCATAGGAGAAGGCCTCCCGGTCATAGCACACCACGGTGCGGGGGGAGAGACAGCTGCCCCGCAGCTTGCTGTACAGCTCGGAGAGGAGAGGATCCTCCCGCTGAAGCAGGAAGTTCAGATCCCCGGCCAGCAGCCGCCGGGCCTCCTCCGCGGACAGGCGGCTGCTGCGCTTGCCGCACAGGCCGTTGAGCTTGAACTTTTTCTCCAGCTTCAGAAAGGAGGGCGCCGCGCCGTAATAGCGCAGGCGGAATTTCTCCCGGCGGTTGACGCCGTCCAGCTTTTCCCGCAGGGCGGCGTCATAGGGGGTGTCGAAGTACAGGCTGGTCACCCGGTAGCTTCCCTCCGGCCCGGCGTGGGCGTCGTGGGGAAACAGCCGGCGCAGCCGCCCGGTGAGCACCAGATCCTCCTGGGGAGAGATCAGGTGCTTCAGCTCGTGGCGCAGCCGGATGGACTCAGTCGTCCCAACGATCGTCCCCGTCATCATCGTCATTCCAGTGATCTTCTCCGTCCCGGTCATCATCGTCCCAGTCGTCATCATCGTCATCATCGTCCCAATCGTCATCCCAGTCATCGCTGTCGCCGGGATAATCAGAACCGGTGGGATCCCCGTACCAGTCATCATCGTCATAGTCGGTGACGCCGTCAGCGTTGG
>JAHYYS010000046.1:0-12515 GCA_019424865.1 bacterium | reverse complement strand
GGCCGTAGTCGGTGTCATCATAGTCGGTGACGCCGTCGGCGTTGGGGCCGTAGTCGGTGTCATCATAGTCGGTGACGCCGTCGGCGTTGGGGCCGTAGTCCGTGTCATCGTAATCCGGATGGTCCATGTCCATCTCGGTTACCTTGCCGGTGACGGCGTTGACCTCGTACTCATACTCCACGCCGTCCATGACAAACTCCACCTCGTAGTCCCCGTCGTCCAGATCGTACTCCTTCTCCACGAACTGGATGTCATCCCGGCCCAGCTGGGTGGAGAGGATGTTCTGGGCGGCCGCGGCATTGATGTAGCCCTTGTCGCCGTAAGTGTCGTCATAGTCGTCGCCGTCCAGGGCCACGGTCTGGGAGCCGATCTGGTCGGCCTCTACCACCAGGCGGACGGCCTCGGCCAGCTGGTTGAGGAACTGGTCGTTGGGATACTCAGAGCCCCGCTCCAGCTTGAGCACAATGTTCTTCTCGTGCCCGTCGATGGTGGCGTCGAAATAGCCGCCGGCGTTGATTTCGTCCACCAGCTCGCCGACCACAGTGGTGCAGGGCTTGCCCTGATAGCCGGTGTAGGAGGCCAGGACGGCTTTGCCGTCCTCATTGAGGCCGGTGAGGGCCACCACGTTGCCCGCCTCGTCATAGTCCATTTCAATTTCCGGATTGACGCTCAGCAGCACCGTGCCCACGCTGCCGTTGGCGGCGTCCGAAGGGGGGGCGGAGGAATCGGAGCCCGAGGGGAGGGGCTGGGTCCCGGTGCTGCTCCCGCAGGCGGTCAGGGCGGTGAGGGACAGGGCGGCGGCGAGGGCCAGACCAAACAGCTTTCCATAGGTGTTCTTTTTCATTTCACTCATCTCCTCGAAAATCAGTTCTGTTTTTTTAGTTTGTATCCGTAGATTACGGGGCCGGGTCAGGAAAACCGGGGTAGTTCAAAAAATTTTTTCTTTTTTGTGCTTCTCCTGTTCGGCTTACATGGGGAGAATACGCCGGGACGGCGGGAAAACCGGGGTCGCCGTAAAAAATTTTTGTTTCCGGTCAGTCGTCGTCATCCGATGCGTCGTCCTCCTCGTCCTCGTCGTCGTCATCACCATCATCATCGTCGTCGTCATCGTCATCGCTGTCATCGCGGTCATCGCGGTCCCTGCCTCCGGCACCGCTCTGACCGTCGCCCCGATCCTCGTAATCGGTGACGCCGTCGCTGTACGGCCCATAGTCGGTGTCGGTATAGTCGGTGACACCGTCAGCGTTGGGCCCATAGTCGGTGTCGTCGTAGTTGGTGATGCCGTCGGCATTGGGGCCGTAGTCGGTGTCGTCATAGTCGGTGACGCCGTCGGCGTTGGGGCCATAGTCCGTATCGTCGTGTGCGGCGCCGGTGCCCGTACCGGAGGACTGGCCGGAGCTCCCGCCGGAGGCGGGGACCTGAGGCGCAACCGGGACCACAACCTCTGTCTGCTCCTGGCCGGGATCCGGCTGCTGATCGGCGGCATCGCCGGCGCTGAGCTGAATCACAATCGTCTCGCCGTACCGCTCCTCCAGCTGGGTTTGAATCTGCTCCTCCTCCCGGGCCTGCCACTGGGTATCGGAGCTGCGCACCGTGATGGAGATGGTGTCGCCGTCAGACAGATAGCCCATCTCGATGGCGCGCTCCACCAGCTCGTCGGTGGCCGTTTCCCGGGTTTTCCCCTGATAGGAATAGCCCGCAATCAGATCCTGGCCGTCCTCGTTCAGCCCCGTCAGCCCCAGCACCCGCTCCGTGCGGCTGACGGTCATCTCCACGTCGGGATTGATTTGGATGCGCAGTGTGCCGTAGGCCATAAAGTTGGGCTGATAATAGCCGAAAAAGGCCAGACACAGACAGGCGGCCAGACCGGCGATTCCGGCCAGAGGCCGGCCGAAGGAGCGGCGCCTGGTCTGGGGCGGCCTGAGCTCGATGATGTCCTGCACCGTGTCGCCCACCTGATAGTGCAGATTGGCCGCCTTCAGGAAGCGCCCCGACTCATCCAGCAGCACCGCATAGGCCGGGTGAGTCTCCATGACAAGATATTTCATTGCAATGCCTCCTCTCGCTCAGCCCAGTTGGCACAGGTGGCCCCGGATGATCTCATATCCGTTGGTGAATGCCAGCAGAACGGCCACCAGATATTTTCTGTGCCGCTCCAGCGTCTTTTTATCCGTGCCCGAGCCCGACGCCAGCTCGTTCATCGGCAGACGGCCCGTCTCCGCCAGCCGGTCCAGCAGCTGGGGGTTGGCACGGGCATAGTCCAGCACCCGGCGGCAGGCGGCCAGGGTGCGCTCCTGCCGGGGGCAGTTGTCCGCCACGTCGGAGAGGGAGATGCCCAGGCCGGACAGCTGGGCGCTGAACTCCTGGATTTCCCGCTGGCTGGCCTCCCGCAGCTCATAGCGGCCCAGCTCGTCCCGGCGGTCGGGAAGGGTGTCCATCAGCGCCCCCTCCTCCTCGTTCCCCGCCGGGGCGTGGAGAGAGATCACGGCCCCGTGCCGCTTCTCGGTCCGATAGTGGTCGATCAGCCGGTTTTTGATAGCCCGGGCCGCATAGGGGAGAAAAGCGCCGCGGCTCTTTTCATAGTTCAGGATGGACTCGTAAAAGGCCAGCATGGCGATGCTCAGCTCGTCCTCGTGGCCGTCCTCCGGCGCAGTGTGGATAAATTTCACTGTCTCGCTGCGGATAAAGCCCATGTACTGCTGAATCAGGGCGTCGGCCGCCGCCGAATCTGTCTTGGCCGCATAGACCTGACCCACGATGCTGTGTTCTGTCCGCACCATTCCAATCCCTCCATCCCCCTCCGGCAGAAGGATACGGACTGTCCGCCGGATTTTCGGGGTCGCTGCTTCCATTTTGATAAAAAAACAGAAAAACCTAATATAACAGTTTAGCGGAAAGCGCCGCCGGGTGCGTGTGCCTGGGTGTCAAATTTTGGTTAAATATAAGTAAAATCTACGCGGACAGAGGCTTTGGCCGAAAAGAGGGGCAGCAGGCGAAAACGCACCGGAATTTGCTGCAGGCCAAGGGGAAGCCGGGAAAGAGAGGTCCTGTGCGTTGGGGAGAAGACACAAAACGGCGGTATGGCATGCCCCCGGCCGGGGGGCGCCGCCCGGAAAAGTCGGGATGCGCTGTCCCGATTTGCCCGGAGAGAGCGAATCTATTTATGCAGGCGTCAAAGGACCTGCGGAATATTTTGGAGCAGGAGGTGTGAAAATGGGTGCGTTTTATCTGTCCGCCGAGATGATGGAGGCCATTGACCAGACCATGGCCAGCCTGACGGCCAGCGGCGTCACGGCCGCGGAGTGCCACAGCGGCGAGATGAATTTCAGCGGCTGCGCTTCCGGCTATTGCCAGGCCTGGGCCTGACCCAAGAGGGCGGCACAGGGGTGCGGCCGGGCGGGAGCCCCGGGGGAGCCCGGCCGCGCCGCCGCCCATCCGCCGGAGCCCGGACAGGGCCGCGGGCAAATTTCAAAGCGAGGGAAGAAACACAGAATATGCGAAAAAATCTGGATCAGTTCATGAACAAGCCCGGCACCAAAATTGTAATTCTGACGCTGACCAACAGCTGCAATCTGGCCTGCACCTACTGCTATGAGCACAACAAGGAGGCCCAGGCCATGACGCTGGAGACGGCGCGGGCCATTGTGGATCGGGAGATGACCGCGGAGGACGGGTCCGACTTTGTGTGCCTGTACTATTTTGGCGGCGAGCCCTATCTCCAGTTTGAGACCATCCGGGCGATCCACAGCTACATGCACGCCCAACAGTGGAACAAGGGCTGGTTCGGCTTCAGCACCACCAACGGCACCCTGGTCCACGGCGAGATACAGGACTGGCTGCGGGAGAATGCCTCCAGCATGGAGGTGTACCTGAGCATCGACGGGGACCGGGAGATGCACAACCGCAACCGCTCCAACTCCTATGACCAGATTGACGTGGACTTTTTCCGCCGGGAGTACCCCTTTGCCAAGATGACGGTGACGGTGGAGACGCTGCCCTATCTGGCCGACGGCATCATCCATCTCCATGAGCAGGGCTTCGAGGTGTCGGCCAATCTGGGCTATGGCGTGCCCTGGACCCGGGACTGCCCGGAGATTCTGGCCGGGCAGCTGAAAAGGCTGATCCCCTACTACCTGGAGCATCCGGAGCTGAAGCCGGCCACCATTCTGCGCCTGGCCATTCAGGATATGGAGCCGGGCAGCCCCCACCCCAAGCGCTTTTGCGGCGTGGGGCCCATGATGAAGTCCTATGACGTGGACGGCCGGGTCTACCCCTGCCACGCCTTTGCGCCCCTGTGCCTGGGCAAGGAGCGGGCGGAGCAGGCCAGAAAGCTGGACTTCAGCTGTCCCCTGGACCCGGCAAATCTGGACGAGAAGTGCCGCGCCTGCCCGGTGGTGGGGTGCTGCCCCACTTGCTACGGCATCAACTTCGGCGCCAGCGGCAATGTCTATCACATCCAGGACGACCACTGCCGGATGATGAAGGTGCAGTTCCTGGCCAACGCCATGTTCCAGTATCAGCGCTACCGCCTGGGCCAGCTTCAGCTGACGCCTCAGGAGGAGCTGAAGCTGCTGCGCAACATCAGGGCGGTCCAGACGCTGAAGCTCTGATGGAGGGGATGGAGCGGGACTGTCCCCTGCGGCGGTACGAGCCGCTGTGGGGGACGTGGTATGTGGACGGGCTGCTGGGCCGGGGCTCCTTCGGCAGCGTGTGGCAGCTCAGACGGGAGACCGAGGGGGGCACAGAGTATGCCGCCCTGAAAGAGGTGCTCATCGCCCCGTCCGGGGGACGGATAGAGGGCCTGGACGCCGCCGGCGAGGCGGTCTATTTCCGGGCCGTGCTGGAGGAGACGCTGGCGGAGGCGGAGCGGATGGCCGGCCTTGCCCCCTGCGGCGCCGTGGTGGAGTTTCAGGCGTGCCAGGCGGTGGAGCTGGACGGACCGGGGGAGCGGGGATGGCGGGTTTTGATCCGCATGGAGCGCCTGGTGCCGGTGCGGGAGCTGCTGGAGACGGGCGGGTTTCCCCTGCGGGAGGCGGCCCGGCTGGCGGCGGACATTGCCCGGGCGCTGGAGGCCTGTCAGGAGCAGGGGATTGTCCACCGGGATATCAAGCCGGACAACCTGTTCTACTCTCCGGCGTCGGGGCGGTACAAGCTGGGGGACTTCGGCCTTGCCCGCCACCTGGCCCGGCCCACCGAGGGAAAGGGGCGGGCCGGAACGCTCAGCCACATGTCCCCCGAGGTCTATCAGGGGGCGCCCTTCACCCCCGCCTGCGATCGGTACGCCCTGGGCATGGTGCTCTACCGCCTGCTCAACGACAACCGCATCCCGCTGCTGCCGCCCTACCCTGAGCCCTTCACCCCGGACCAGCGGGATCGGGCGCTGGTGCGCCGCCTGCGGGGGGAGGAGATAGGCCCGCCCAGTGTGGTGCGCTATGCCGCCGCCCCGGGGGAGCCGGAGACCGGCCTGGGCGCAGTCTTCGGGGCCGGGGAGCGGGAGCTAGCCGCCGCGCTGGGGCGGATCGCCCAGCGGGCCGTGGCCGCCCGACCCCGGGAGCGGTACCCGTCGGCCCGGGCCTTCCGGGAGGCCGTGGAGCAGGCGCTGGCCGGCGGGCCGGAGCAAAAAGAAAACAAAAAATAATCAATCGGGAAAAAGGAGAAATGTGTTATGACCGTTACCATGGATCAGGCCGTGGCCTGCGTCAAGGCCCTGCTGGATAAAAATCAGTACCATTACAGCTATGACCAGGAGAAAAAGCGCTTTACCCTCCGCTTTAACCTGAAAAATAAGCTGAACAACTGCGAAATTCTAATCTACGTCCGGCCCCAGTCCGCCGATCCCAGCCTGTGCCGGGTGCTGATGAGCTATGGCATGTCCCCCATCAGCGCGGACCAGGACAGCATGGCGGCGGTGTGCGAATACCTGACCCGGGCCAACTATGGCCTGACCATCGGCAACTTTGAGCTGGACCACCGGGACGGCGAGGTGCGCTATAAGGTGAGCTGCAACGTGCGGGAGGGGCTGCCCGGCGAGGACGCGGTGGACGACCTGATTGCCATGCCGGTGGCCATGTTCAACAAATACGGAAACGGCTTCCTGGCGGTGAACATGGGCTTCAGCACCCCGGAGGATGCGGCGGCCCAGGCGGAGGCCTGAGGCCGGAGACGGTCAACAAAGCGGCTTGTCAATTGCTTGAAATTGACAAGCCGCTTTTTCTGGTCGGGCGAACGAAACTGCCGGTGAAAATTCCGTAAAAGGTGTCGTGCCCCCGGCGTATGTCCTGGGAAATGAGGGGATTTCATCTGGCTTTGTGGCCTGGGGACAGCCTACCCTTCTGACAGGCAGGAGCTTTTTGGAAGCGGAAGCACAGGCGAGGGGGCGGTTTCTTGACAGGGGACGGAAGATGTGATTAGATAGAGGAGACGAATGGATATCAACATAGAAAAGAGGGAGAACCATGGAGCGGTTTGCACTGGCGCAGGCACTGATCCAGCAGGCCGGCACGGCCCTGCGGCAGGTCCGGCTGGAAGAGGAGGGGATCCGGGAGAAGACGGGGCCCAAGGATCTGGTGACCCGCTGGGATCGGGAGACGGAGCAGTTTCTCCGCAGGGAGATTTTTGCGGCCTTTCCGGAGGACGCGGTGGTGGGGGAGGAGTACCCCGCGGCCGCCGGCCGCGGCGGCGCCACCTGGTATCTGGATCCCATAGACGGCACCACAAATTTTGTCAATCAGCGCCGCAATTACGCGGTTTCCATCGGGTGCTGGCTTCAGGACAGGCCCCTCTTCGGCCTGGTGCTGGATGTGGATCGGCAGGTTCTCTACTCTGCCCGGGCGGGCTGCGGTGCCCGGTGCGGGGACAGGCCCATTCAGGTCTCCCGCCGGGGGGAGATTTCCCAGATGCTGCTGGCGGTGCCCGGTGTGCCCCGGGCCTTTCTGGAGCCCCACCCCTATCGGGAGGGCCTTGCCCGGCTGGCCCAGGAGGTGCGGGGGGTGCGCAGCCTGGGCTCTGTGGCGCTGGAGCTGTGTGCGCTGGCTGCGGGGGAGGCGGACCTGTTTGTGGCCATGCAGTCCGCCCCCTGGGACCACAACGCGGCCCGGATTATTTTGACGGAGGCGGGGGGCTGTATCTGCCGCCTGACGGGGGAGCCCCTGCCGCTGGGGGAGAAAAGCGCCGTGCTGGCGGCCAATTCCCGGCAGCTGGCCCAGGACGTGATAGCGCGCTGCCTCCAGGGCTGAAGCGCAGGAGGATAAAACCGGCGGCGTCCCACCGATACAGTGGGACGCCGCCGGTCTTCGTTTTGCTTCAGGGTGTTACAAAGCGTCTTCCATGCCTGGGGAATCCAGGGGCCAGACCTCTACATAGGCCTTTAAATAATCGGTCAGCTCGCCGCCCTCCATGGCGGTGAGCAGATACTGGGCCAGCAGCTTGCCTGTGCGGTACCGGCGCTGGACCACAGCCAGCTTTTCCTCCACGTCGCTGCGGTAGTCGTGGTGTACCAGCTCCCGGATTAGGAAGGTGAGGAAGGTGCCCCCCTCCGGCCTGGTCCAGAGGGGTCCCTCCCCGCTGTCCGGCGGAAGGATGATGCAGCGGGTCTCCGTGGACAGGTCCCGGCTGTCGAAGTAGCGCACATAGACCGTGGGGTCGCCGCAGTACTGAAGCAGCTTGTCCTGCTCCCGATAGTCAAAGGCGGCCACCGCCTGAAAGGGGACCTCCTCGGGCTGGAATTCCTGGGTCTGGAGCCGGAGGACCTCGCCGGCGCACTGCTTTTGGCGCAGGGTGCGGCGGAGGCGGCGCTGATAGGCGGCCAGCTTGTCGTTGAGCTTGTGCTCCAGCTCCAGCAGGGACTGCTGGTACTGGTCCAGCGTGCAGGCCTGGAACTGAGTTACCTGCTTGATGGGAATGCCCAGATTCCGCAGGGAGACCACGTCGGCAATGCGGATCAGGTCGCCCAGGTCGTACCGGCGGTAGCGGTTGTGCCCCTTTTTCACGGAAAACAGCCCCTGCTCCTCCCAATAGCGGATGGTGGCCGCGGGAATGTCCAGCAGCTGCGCAATTTTTCCGATGGTGAAGCTGTCGTCCACCCGGTTCCCTCCTTTTTTGTTGGTTTCTTGTCATTTTACCATAGTTCCCATTGACATTCAAGTTGCTTGAAGGTGTACAATTTAACAGATTCCTAACACTCTGCGGAGGTGCGCGCGCCGCAGAGGGGTTGAGCAGGCCGGCGGGCCCGGCGGGATACGGCCGGGGGTGTGTGCCGGCCCCGAGCAAGAAATGAGGAGATGGCTATGGAAAAAGAGAAGAAGAAATTCAAATTTAAAATGCCGCATACGTATGTGATCCTGATTTCCATCATGGTCCTGATGCTGATCCTGACCCATATTATCCCCGCCGGCGAGTATGACCGGGTGGAGGATCCCGTGTCGGGCAGAATGGTGGTCGTGGCGGATTCCTATCACGAGATTGATGTGGACGCCCCCGGCATTTTCGACCTGTTCCTGGCGCTGCAGGCAGGCTATGTGGATGCGGCCAACATTATGTTCCTGATTATCTTCGCCTATGGCTTTGTCTATGTGCTGACCAAGAACGGCACCATGGACGCGGCACTGGGCACCATGGTCAGGAAAATCGGCAGCCGGGTGTGGCTGCTGATCCCCATCACCATGCTGGTGCTGGGCGTTTTGGGCTCCACCATGGGCATTTATGAGGAGGTATACGGGCTGTTCCCGGTGTTCGTGGGAATTTTCATGGGCCTGGGGTATGACGCCATCGTGGGCGGCGCCATCATCTTCCTGGGCGTGTCCATCGGCTATGCCGCCGGCACCACCAACCCCTATAACATCGCCGTGGCCCAGGACGTGGCCGGCGTGGAGCTGTACTCCGGCATGGAGTTCCGCTGGGTGATCTTTGTGGCCTTCGAGGCGCTGGCCATCCTCTATGTGATGAACTACGCCCGCCGGGTCAAGGCCAATCCCGAGCGCTCCCTGGTGAAGGGGATCCACATTGACAGCGTGGAGATGAAGAGCATCAACAGCCTGGATGAAGTGAAAATGACCACCCGCCAGAAGCTGTGCCTTATCGAGTTCTTCGGCGTCATCGCCTTTTTGACCTACTCCGTGCTGGAGCTGGGCTGGTATGTGGATGAGATCGCGGCCCTGTTCCTGATGGCCATGGTCATCGCCGGCATCATCAGCGGCTACTCCGCCACGGAGATCTGCAAAACCTTCATCGAGTCCACCAAGTCCATGGTGTCCTCCATGCTGATCGTGGGCTTTACCCGGGGCATTCTGATCCTGATGCAGCAGGGCTGCATCACCGACACCATCGTGTATGGCCTGGTTACCCTGCTGGACGGCGCCAGTAAATACGTCTCCGCCTATGGCATGCTGATTCTGCAGAACATCATCAAGTTCTTCATCAACGGCTCCACCAGCCAGGCCACCATCACCATGCCCATCATGGCGCCCACCGCCGAGCTGGTGGGACTGAGCAAGCAGATCGCCGTGCTGGCCTATCAGTTCGGCAACGGCTTTGCCGACTGCTTCTGGCCCACCTCCTGCGCCCTGTGCTGCGGCCTGATGGGCGGCGTGCCGCTGAACAAGTGGTACCGCTTTGTAACCCCGCTGTTCCTGATGATGCTGGTGCTGGAGTTTGTGTTTATGACCATCGCCGTGTGGATTGGCTACTAATCCGGCCGGACGGAGCAGGAAGAAGGAATTTATGAATCCCACAGCCTTGTGAGATCAAATAGGACACAATAAGGGTATGGAAGGGCGCGGCCCTTCTATATCCTTATTGCGCTGTCAAGCCAAAGAAAGGGGCAGAACCATGATTATTCAAAACGGGAAGGTATTAGTGTTTGAGGAGGGCGGCTTCGTCCCCAAGGATATCCGGGTGGAGGGCAGCAAAATCAAGGAGGTTGCGGACCGCATCCAGCCCGAAGGGGGGGAGGAGATCTTTGACGCCGCCGGCAAGTTTGTCATGCCCGGCATGATCGACGCCCACAGCCACATCTGCATCAGCGAGGAGGGCATGGGCGGCATTGGCGACGACTGCTGCGACTACTCCGGCGCCCTGACCCCGGAGCTGGAGGTGCTGGACGGCATCTACCCCTTTGACCGGGCCGTGATGGACTCCATCCGGGCCGGCGTCACCGCCGCCTGTGTCTGCCCCGGCAGCGACGGCGTGGTGGGGGGCGTGGCCTCCGCCATTACCCTGGGCGGCACCGTGGCCGACGAGATGATCCTGCGCCGCTACACCGCCATGAAGTGCAGCGTGGGCGAGAACCCCAAGACCGCCAAGCACGGCTTTGCCTCCCGCATGGGGGTGGCCTATCACCTGCGCAAGTGCCTGGAGGACACCCTGGAGTACCGCCACGACAAGGAGGAGGCGGAGAAGAGCGGCAGCTGGTTCCGCAGGGACATCGGCATGGAGCACATGCTGAAGGTCATCAACAAGGAGATGCCCATCCACATGCACGCACACCGCTCCGACGATATCTGCACCGCCATCCGCATCGCCCAGGAGTATGACATCGACCTGGTGCTGGTCCACGGTACCGACGGCATCGCCATTGCCGACTATCTGGCCAAGTTCCCCTATCCCGTGATTGTGGGCCCGGGCATGACCCCCCGGTCCAAGCACGAGACCTGGAACAAGACCTATGAGACCGCCGGCGTGCTGAGCAAGGCGGGCGTGAAGGTGTGCATCACCGCCGACCACGACGTGACCCCCCTGTATTACCTGCCGGTCTATGCCGCTCTGGCGGTGCGGGACGGCCTGGACGAGCTGGAGGGCCTGAAGGCGGTTACCATCAACCCCGCCCAGGTGCTGGGCATTGACGACCGGAAGGGCGACCTGAAGGCCGGTCTGGACGCCGACATCGTGGTGTGGGATCAGCATCCCTTTGCCTATCAGGCCCACGTGGAGCAGGTCTTCCTGGGCGGAAAGGCCATGTGCTGAAAGGCACCATAATGTAAGAGAGGGGTAGACAGGTTATGCGACGGTTGAAGGAGAAGCTGGCCAGCTTTAAAATGCCGCATACCTATGTGATCCTGACCATCATTTTGTTGGCGGTGGTGGTCATGTGCTATCTGATCCCCGCCGGGGAGTATGACCGGGTGGAGGACCCGGCCAGCGGCCGGATGGTGGTGGTGCCGGAGTCCTTCCACTACACCGAAGGGAAGCTGCCCGGTGTGTTTGATATCTTCCTGGCCCTGCAGCGGGGATATGTGGACGCGGCGGACATCCTGTTTTTGATTGTCTTTGCCTATGGCTATGTCTACATGCTCACCAAAAACGGGACCCTGAACAACTCCATCCAGCTGCTGGTGCGGAAGATGAAGGGCAGGACCCACCTGCTGATCCCCGTCTGCATGCTGATCTTCGGCCTGCTGGGCGCTATGCTGGGCATCTTTGAGGAGACCTATGGCCTGGTGGCCGTCTTTGTGGGCATCGGCATTGCCCTGGGCTATGACGCCCTGGTGGGCGGCTCGGTGGTCTATGTGGGGGTGGCGACCGGCTTTGCCGCCGCCATCACCAACCCCTTTTCCGTGGGCATTGCCCAGGGGATTGCGGAGGTGCCCATCAACTCGGGCATCGGATACCGGATTGTGATTTTCATTGTCTTCCAGTCGGTGTCCATCTGGTATGTCATGCGCTATGCCAAAAAGGTGAAGGCCGACCCCACCAAATCGGTGCTCTGCGGGGTTCCGCTGGAAATTGAGATCCCCACCCAGAGTGAAAATGAGGGCGCCGTTTTCACCCTGCGGCAGAAGCTGTGCCTGGCGCTGTTCTGTGTCACCATTGCCGCGCTGCTGGTGGGCACCATGCGGCTGGGGTGGTATATCGACGAGATTGCCGCCATGTTCCTGATGATGATGGTGATCACCGGTATTGTGGGGGGCTATTCGGCCACCGGGATCTGCAGCACCTTTATCGAGTCCACCAAGTCGGTGGTGTCCTCCATCCTGATTATCGGCTTTACCCGGGGCATCCTGCTGACCATGCAGGACGCCATGATCTCGGACACGGTGGTGTACGGCCTGTCCAAGCTGCTGGGGTCCACCAACAAGGTGCTCTCCGCCATCGGCATGCTGTTTTTGCAGAACGTGATCAACTTCTTCATCACCGGCTCCTCCAGCCAGGCCACCATCACCATGCCCATTATGGCCCCGGTGGCCGACATCGTGGGGCTGAGCCGGCAGACCGCCGTGCTGGCCTACTGCTTCGGCGACGGGTTTTCCGACATGTTCTGGCCCACCGCCTGCACCCTGAACTGCGGACTGATGGGGGTGCCGCTGAACAAGTGGTACAAGTTTATTGCGCCGCTGTTCCTGATTATGGTGGTGCTTCAGGTGTTTTTCATCGCCCTCTCCGTGTATATTTATTAAGACAGCCTGAGACTGTCGAAAAAGCGGCTTGTCAATTTCTATCAATTGACAAGCCGCTTTTTCGAGAAAGACAGCACGAAAGACAGTCCTCGATGTCGTCGTCACAAGCTGCGGATCGCTTGTATC
>JAHYYS010000045.1 GCA_019424865.1 bacterium | reverse complement strand
GTGCAGCTCGCCCCGGGCCAGCATGGGCTTGAGCAGGTTGCCCGCGTCCATGGCGCCCTCGGTCTTTCCGGCGCCTACAATGGTGTGCAGCTCGTCGATGAACAGGATGATTTTTCCCTCGGACTTCTTCACCTCGTTCAGGACGGCCTTCAGCCGCTCCTCAAACTCGCCCCGATACTTGGCGCCTGCAATCAGCGAGCCCATGTCCAGGGCAAAAATGGTCTTGTCCTTCAGGCTGGCGGGCACGTCCCCCTTGACAATCCGCTGGGCCAGCCCCTCGGCGATGGCGGTCTTGCCCACGCCGGGCTCGCCGATGAGCACCGGGTTGTTTTTGCTCTTCCGGCTCAGAATGCGGATGACGTTGCGGATCTCGTCATCCCGGCCGATGACCGGGTCCAGCTTGTTCTGCCGGGCCCGCTCCACCAGATCGGTGCCGTACTTCTTCAGAGCGCCATAGGTCTCCTCCGGGTTGTCGCTGGTGACCCGCTGGTTGCCCCGGACGCTGGCCAGCGCCTGCATGACCTTTTCCTTGTCCACATTATAGGTGCGCAGCAGCTCCTTCAAGGGGCGGTTGGCGCACTCCAAAATGCCCAGAAAGATGTGCTCCACCGAGATATACTCGTCCTTCATGGACTGGGCGGCGGACTCAGCGGCCTTCAGGGCCTTGTCCACGTCCTGGGCCACATAGACCTTGTCGGCCTCCCGGCCCGAGCCGGACACCTTGGGCAGCTTTTCCACCTCCGCCTTCACGGCGGCCTGGAAGCTGGGGACCGTCATCCCCATGGCGGTGAGCAGCTGGGGAATAAAGCCCTGCTCATCATTCAGCAGCGCCAGCAGCAGATGCTGCTGCTCGATCTGCTGCTGCCCATACTCCTGGGCCAGATCCTGCGCCCCCTGAATGGCGGCCAGAGATTTTTGGGTAAACTGATTCATATTCATGGAAGAAACCTCCTTTTCGCGGTTTCCATTTTAACTCGCTTGTTTTAGCACTCTTATTTCTTGATTGCTAAATTAATTGTACTCTATCCTCGGACAGATTGCAAGAACAATTTTGCCTTTGCTTCGCCTTTTTTCCTATAAAAAGAGCAGGCCTGCCGGCCTGCCCTTTTCATTCTGACTTTACTCAATGGCAATTTTGCGGCTTTGCGGCTCAGGCTCTCCCGCCTTGGGCAAGGTCAGCTTCAGCACGCCGTTCTCATAGGAGGCGCTGATCCCCTCCTCCCGAATCCCGGAGACGTCAAAGGAGCGAGCATAGCTGCCCACCCGGCGCTCCCGGCAGACATACTTTCCGGCGTCGTCCTTCCGCTCCGCGGACTGGTCATGCTTGGCGGTAATGGTCAGCACGCCGTCCTGCAGGTGCAGGTCAATGTCCTCCTTGCGGAACCCGGGCAGATCGGCTTCCAGCAAATAGTGGTCGCCCTCGTCCCGGATGTCGGTGCGGAAAGCGGGCACCTGGCCGCGGGAGGCGGGGAACATGCTGCGTTCAAACTCATCAAAGAAATCATTCCAGGACTGATTCATGCGTCCAAAGGGAATCATGCTGTACATATCAAAAACTCCTTTCGGTCCATCCGCGCCGTCTTTCAACTGCGCCCCGGACCTCTCTTAAACTTTGGCCTTAGTATAAAATAGAATTGTGAACACTTCTCGCAGATTATATGTCCAAATTGTAAATTCTAGCACTCTATATATATGAGTGCTAATTTTACTTTTACGCCTCATTTCTCCGACCCGCTGAATTGGTTGCAACGCAGGCCCTCCTTTGTTATACTTTATCTATTGTAAGAGCGGTCCGCCGGCGCACCGGCGTTCTTCCTTCGCCGTTCTCCATCTCGAAACTCAGGAGGTTTTGCTATGAAGCTGCTTATTTTCGGCCCGCAAAAACGTTACGAGGCCTACCTGCCCGACTTTGCCGCTCAGCTGCCTTTGGAGCCGGTCTACTGCCCCCTGGGGCAGTCCCCGCTCCAGGCCGCCGCCGAAAATCCGGACACCGAGATCCTGTTCACCGATCCTATCACGGACACCGGCAGCGACATCATCGCCCTCCTGCCCCGCCTGAAGCTGATTCAATCCGAGGGGGTGGCCTTCAACCGCATTGATCTGGAGGCCGCCCACCGCCGCGGCATCTTTGTGTGCAACAACAAGGGCTGCAACGCCGCCTCGGTGGCGGAGCACACCGTCATGCTGATGCTGATGGCCCTGCGCCACGGCGTCACCGGCCACAACGCCGTGCGGGAGGGCCGCCAGATCCAGATGAAGGAGGCCGTTATGGCCGCCGGCAGCCCCGAGCTGGGCGAGCAGTCTGTGGGCCTGGTGGGCTTTGGAGACATCGCCCAGGCCACCGCCCGCCGTCTGGCCCCCTTCGGCTGCCGGCTGTACTACTACTCTCTCCACCGCCGCTCCCCCGAGGCGGAGGCGGACTTCGGCGTCACCTACCTCCCCCTGGAGGAGCTGGTCAGCGTCTGCGACATTCTCTCCCTCCACTGCGCCGTAAACGATCAGACCCGGAACATGGTGGATGCGGCCCTGCTGTCCCGCTTCAAGCCGGGCGCCATTCTGGTCAATACCGCCCGGGGCGATCTGGTGGACAATTGGGCGGTGCGCCAGGCCCTGATCGACGGCCGGCTGGGCGGCGCCGCCTTCGACACCCTTGCCCCCGAGCCCACTCCCGCGGACCACCCTCTGGTAGCCCTGCCGCCCGAGGTCCAGGACCGGGTCATCTATTCCCCCCACCTGGGCGGCAATACCGGCGGCTCCTTCCGCCGGGCCCACGCCAACATGTGGAACAACGCGCGGCTGGTCCTGGCCGGGCAGCGGCCCAACTTTGTGGTCAACGGCCTGTAATCCCCCCGCATCTGCTGCGGCAGAACAGATCAGTCCCCCGACTGCGCAGGGCGCAGTCGGGGGACTTTGTCTTTGTTCTCCCGTTTTCCATTTAAAGCCTTCTAGCGTCCGGCGGAATATCGCGCCAGAAAGCGCCGCGTCCGCTCCTCCCGGGGGCTGTCAATCACCTGCCGGGCGGCGCCCCGCTCCACAATCACGCCCCCATCCATAAATATGATCTGGTCGGCCACCTCCCGGGCAAACGCCATTTCGTGGGTGACTATGATCATGGTGGTGTTCCGCTCCGCCAGCTCCCGAATCACCTTGAGCACCTCGCCGGTGAGCTCCGGATCCAGGGCGGAGGTGGGCTCGTCAAAGCACAGCACATCCGGCGAGAGGGCCAGGGCCCGGGCAATGGCCACCCGCTGCTGCTGTCCCCCGGAGAGCTGATGGGGATAGTGGTCTGCCCGGTCGGCCAGGCCCATCTTATCCAGCAGGCTCTTTCCCTCCGCCTCAATCCCGGCCAGGATCTCCCGCTTCCGCTCCCGATACCCGGGCTGTTCCCGGGCCAGCAGCTCTTTGGCCAGCGTGACATTTTTCAGCGCTGTATACTGGGGAAACAGATGGAAGGACTGAAACACCATGCCGAAGTGCAGCCGCTTCTTCCGCACCTGGCTCTCCAGCTGGGTGGCGGGATCCCGGGCGTCCAGCAGCGTCTCTCCCCGGACTGCAATGCTGCCCCGATCCGGCGTCTCCAAAAAGTTCAGACACCGCAGCAGGGTGGTCTTTCCGCTGCCGGAGGAGCCGATAATCGCCAGAGCCTGTCCCTCCTCCAGCTCAAAGCTGATGTCCCGCAGCACCTGGGTGGCGCCGAAATGCTTTTCCAGGTTCTTCACTTCCAAAATGGCCATATCCGGCGCCTCCTTATCTGAAATAATCCAGCTTCTTTTCCACCCAGCCGAACAGCAGCGTCAGCGCGCCGTTAAACGCCAGATAGTACACGCCCGTAAAAAACAGGGGCCACACCAGCCCGGAATATCCGTGGGACCCCTTCAGGAAGGCGTAGCCCGCCCAAATAATCTCCTGGAAGGAGATGATGCGCGCGATGGAGGTATCCTTCACCAGGGTAATGATCTCGTTGGACATGGGGGGCACAATGCGCTTGATCATCTGCAGCAGCGTGACGTGGAAAAAGATCTGGGACCTGGTCATGCCCAGCACCTGGCCGGCCTCCTGCTGACCCACGGGCACCCCCTGGATGCCGCCCCGGTAGATCTCAGAGAAGTAACAGGAGTAGTTGATGATAAAGGCCGCAGCACAGGCCAGAAAGCGGCCCGGCTCCCCGCTGGGCCAGGGGCTTCCGCTGTCCAGAACATAGCCCGGTATGTAAAAGATAATGATGAGCTGCAACATCAGCGGGGTGCCCCGGATCACCCATACCAGCAGCCGGGTGACCAGGGCCACCGGGCGGAAGAGCTGGAAAAAGTCAGAAATGCCGCGCAGCCAGGACTGCCCCAGGGACAGGGCGGGGGACTCCCCACTCTCCCCCACGGGGGGCAGCCGCCGCTGCATCCAGATTCCCAGCCGGCGGAAGGGCGTCCAGCGGCTCATCGAGCCAAAGGCAATCGCAAGCCCCAGGGGGAGGGCTCCAATCAGCGTCACCGCGAACAGCTTCAGGGTTTGCAGGAAGCCCTCGTTCAGGGCTCCGATGACCGTGAGAAACATAGTGGCAGCCTGCCTTTCACCAAAAATGTCGACGGCCCGAAAGGGCCTGTCAGGGGCAGAAGGCCGTCTGTGCCTCTGCCCCTGCATGGTCAAAGGGTGTTACGCCTGGGGAATGATGGCCGCCTGGACGCCATAAGTCTCCGCCAGCTCCATCATCGTGCCGTCGGCATAGCTGTCTGCAAAGAACTGGTTGAGCCGCTCCACCAGATCAGAGCCCTGGCGGAAGCCCACACCGTACTCCTCACTGTTGAGCTCAATGGTATAGGTCAGCTGATCATAGCTGGTGCCCTCGCCCACCATGGCGGCCGCCATCAGGGAATCAATGATGGCCGCGTCGGCGGTGCCGGAGGCCACCTCCAGCACTGCAGTGGCCTGGTCCATCACCTCGGTGTAAGTAAAGCCGTTGGCCTCGGTCTGCGCCTGTCCGGCGGAGCCGGACTCCACGGCAAAGCTCAGGTCCGACATGCTGGCTGCGTCGGGGTAATTCTCCGCCACGTCGGCGGGCAGAATCACAATCTGGGCGTTGTTGCAGTAGGCGTTGGAGCAGTCCATGCTGGACAAAACCTCGTCGGTGAGGGTCATGCCGTTCCACACCACGTCGATGGTCTTGCCGTTCAATTCAAACACCTTATTGTCCCAGTCGATGAGCTGGAACTCGGCGGTGACCCCCAGGCTCTCGGCAAAGGCCCGGGCCATGTCGGCGTCAAAGCCAATCCAGTTGCCGTCGGCGTCCCGGTAGTCCATGGGATCAAACTCGGTGATGCCCACCACCAGGGTGCCCTTGCCCTGAACATACGCCAGGTCGCTCTCTTCGGCTCCGGCATCCCCCTGGCTGGTGCTGCCGGAGGATTGGGCCTGGCTGGACTGGCCCTGGCTGCTGCTCTGAGATCCGCCGCCTCCTCCGCAGGCTGACAGCCCCAGCATCAGAGCAAAGGCAAGGGCAAGAGACAAGGTTCTTTTCATAACAATCAACCTCCAAATGTTGGGCGGGCGCAGTCCGCGCTCCCTTGATGTTTTCGCATTTTAGCACGCTAGTGAACTATTGTAAAGATTTATTTGGGCTCTGATCTGCATTTTCCTTTTTTTCACTAAATTTTAAATTCCCCTTTTTTGAAAAACTGTGAGAGTCCCTATAAAAAAACAGCAGGCCGGGCGGCCGCTGTCCTGCTGCGCGCTGCGGCAGCGGCCGGCTCTGTCCGGCTTTTGCCAACAGCCCCGCGGACTTGCGCCGCCCGGTCTGCTATTCATTCAGAAGGGGTCATCCGTCCCGTTTGGGTCAGATTACTTCATGCCATTCTCATAGGCCTCGATCATCTTCTTGACCATCTGGCCGCCCACGGAACCGGCCTGCTTGCTGGTCAGGTCGCCGTTGTAGCCCTGCTTCAGGCTGACGCCCACCTCGTTGGCGGCTTCCATCTTGAACTTATTCATAGCCTCACGGGCACTGGGGACCACAGTCTTCTTACTACTGGACATAACTTGTCTCTCCTTTACGTCAGTTGTGAACTTGTGTTGAATTCGCTGTTGGTTTGGATGGGAACATCCACGCATATCTTTGCCCAAGCACAAGCTTCTATACCCCGCGGCCCTATCCTCTTTTTTCTATTTTTTCTGTCTGTTCCCATTTGCGCCGCATCAGAATGCGGTTTCTGTCCCCTTCACAGCACAGACATCTCCCCTGTCCGCTCCCTCAGCTTATAAAAAATGCAGGGAACTGTCCTCGGACCGTTCCCTGCATCTGCTTTCTCGTCCAAATTGTCGTGACACGCTATTTTTTCGCGGAGCGCGCTCATTTCTCCCACGTATCCTCGTCCGCCGGCTCCTCCGGCATATATCTGCGGAATACCCGCTCCATGGGCAGCGACCAGAACAGCGCCGTCAGGCACGGCATAACCACCATGGGCACCAGCAGGCTGGTACTGCATATCCACGCCGCCGCTGCAAAGACCACAATCACCACCGTGGAGGGCAGGTGAGCCAGCGAAATCTGTATGGAAGTCCACAACAAGCCTCCAACCCGGAAGGTAAACCGGGACAAAATGGGAAACATCCAGCAAAAGGCTCCAACCGGGATCAGCATCGCAACCAGATAGGCCGCCCCGAGCATGGCAGCTCCCGACACCCCCGCCAGCGCGGCAGCCCACAGCCGGCGCAGCACCCAGAACAGCACAAGCAGCAGGGCTTCCCATATGGCGCAGGCAATGGTCGCCGTCTTCAGCTCCGCCCGGAAGGTGTGGAAAAACCGCCGCCAGGCGTCGCCCCGGCCGCCCCGCATGCCGCGGGCGCAGGCGTCATAGAGCGCAGCCGTAGCCGCCCCAACGGTGACAACCGGCACAGAGCACAACAGCCACAGCACACTTAAAACCAAGATGTCCGCCAAGCCGGCCATCCAGCGCCAAAAGGTGTTTTCCGGGTTAAACAGAGAGTGAAACACAGCTACACCAACCTTGTTATCTCGGACTCCAGCGCCCGGGCCAGCCGGGCGTGGTCCGCCCGTGTCAGATGCATATAGTCCACTTGATTGTACTCCACCAGCCCGGTGGGGTCAAAGCAGGCACAGCCCAATCTCCGGGCCGCCTGCCTGTACAGCTCCGGGAGTGCCCGCGTCTTTTCCGCACACCCCGGCCCCATAATGGGGCCGCTGACCGCGCACCGCTCCGCCGCCTCAGGCAGCGGAGCCGGCGGGATCAGCAGAATGTTCGCCCCCGGCGCGCCCCAGCAGGGGGCGGCCTGTGCCCGGCGCACCAGCCGCTCCATGCCGCGGGTGATCTGCTCGGGAGAGGCCCCATAACAGGCCCGGGCGTCATTGGTCCCCAGCATCACCGCCAGCAGATCCACCGGCTGGTGGGACATCAGACAGGGGACAATGTAATCCAGCCCCCGCATTCCCTCCTCTGTGGGGTCGTCATAGACGCAGGTGCGGCCGGGCAGCCCCTCCTCCAGCACCAGAAAGTCCGGCCCCAGCTTCTGCTGAAGCAGACAGGTCCACCGCTCCCGCTCGGAAAATCGTGTTCCGCCGTCCTCACAGTCGGCGGGGTCGGCACAGTAGCCATGGGTGTTGGAGTCCCCAAAGCAGACAATATGGCGCCTCATCGGCCGGCCTCCAAATTACTTCGCCAAATCCGGCAGAGAGGCCGCCGCAGCCGACTGCCCAACCCGGCGGAACTTCTCGTCCGGCAGGGTGGGATTGATTACCGCGGCAATCTCCGGATACTCGTCGGCCATGACCTCCTTGCAGGTGGACAGGATCAGATCTCCGCCCTTTCCGGACATGACCCGGCCCAGCAGCAGCACATGCTTATAGTGATACCAGTCATAATACAGGGCCAGGGCGTGGGCCAGATAGACCCCGATGGACTGATAGACTGAGGCCGCCCGGGCGTCCCCCGCCTCCATCAGGCCCTGGACCACCTTCAGCTTCTCCGCCGGGGACAGCTTCTCGTCCAGCTCGATTCCGGCGGCGGGGGCCAGCTTGATAACCCCGTCCTGGGAGAAGTACTTCACGCCGCAACCGATATCCCCGGACCACTCGTCCACCATGGCGTTGGGCGCGGCATCCACCGGCATAAAGGCCAGCTCATTGAGCCAGCCGGTTATGTTGCCCTTCTGGTCCACATAGCCCACGGCCTCGCTGGTGCCCATGGCAATGCCCAGCACGTTGTTGTCCTCCAGGCTCATGGCGCCGGCCAGGGCGGTGACGTCGCCGTCGTTGCACACCACCAGGGGCACGTCCCCAATCTCCTTGGCCGCCCGGATGTAGATGTCCTTCACCTTCTGCTCAAACAGATCCTTGGGCACCTTCAGGAACAGCGAGGCCACCATGGTCCGGTTCTCAATGTAAATGCCCGCCGAGGACACGCCGATGGCGTCCACCCGGGGCATATGGGCGGCGGCCGACTTCATGGCGTCCACAATCCCCTGGAAGTGATAGTCCGGGTCCTCGGTCACCTTGGGGAACCAGACCACCTCCTCGGAAAAGACGCTCTCCCCGTCAATCACCGCGGACACCTTCCGGTCGGATCCGCCGGCGTCAAAGCCGATGCGGCAGCCCTCCAGATGGCGGCCGATGGGCTGGGACTCGTCCTTTTCCGGGGGCAGCTCCCGGCAGGAGACCACCTCAAAGGGGTGCTCATACACCCCGGCCATAAACTCCGCGTCAAAAGCACGGGAGCCGCCGGGGGCATAGGCCTCCTTCAGCGTTTGGAACATCTCCTCGTCCCCCCGGACATAGACCCGGAAGCCGCCTTTCATCCACAAAATGGTCTTGACCAGCCGGTCCACATAGTACCGGTCAGCCCGGGCCATCTCGGGGGTGCCATGGATAAAGGTCTCATAGACGGCCGTCTGCCCGCCGGAGCGCTCCACGGCAATGCCGATGGGCTTGCGGGCATCCTTTAAAAACGCGTGGTTGAATTGGTACAGGGGCGCATAATCTGGGTCCAGAGCAGGTGTATGGCGCAAAGAGAACTCAATGCCATAGCAGTTCATACTGGAAACCTCCATCCGTCGGTATTTCGGAAAGCGGCCCGCGCCGCTTCTCCATTCCTTACCATCATATCACGCCAAACGCCGTTTGTCACCCCCAACAAAGATAATTATTTTCAAAACTTGTTTTTGTTGAAAAAGACTTTCCTTCGTGGTAAAATAAAAGAAGCCCGTAAAATTCGGGCGTTTTCCCTTCAAAACTGTGATTTGATATAAGGGGTGTTCAAAAATGGAAGCGACAAAACTGCTTCAGGAGAGCCGCGTCTGGGCAAAGGATCAGCTGGAGCGCAGCGTCAACTTCTGGCTGAAAAACGGAATGGACAAGGTGAACGGCGGGGTATACACCTGCCTGGACCGGAAGGGCGAGATCTACTCCACCGACAAGAGCGTGTGGATGCAGGGCCGGTGCGGCTGGATCTTCGCGTTTCTGTGTCACACCTACGGTGTGCGTCAGGAGTGGCTGGACGCATCCAAGAGCTGTCTGGACTTTATGGAGAAGTACTGCATCAACCATGCTGCCGGCGACCGGATGTACTTCACCGTCACCGCCGAGGGCAAGCCCCTGCGCCAGCGCCGCTATTATTACTCCGAAGCCTTCTACGCTCTGGCCAATGCCGAGTACTACGGCGTCACCGGGGAGAAGGCGTGCCTGGATCGGGCCCGCAGGGCCTATAACATGTACTGGGATCTGAGCCACGGCGGCGAGGACCCCACCGGCCTGGGGCCCAAGACCATCCCGGAGACCCGCTCCGGCCGCGCCTTCGGTCTGCCCATGATCATCCTCAACGTGATCGGTGTGCTCCGGCGGGTGGATCCCGAGCATCAGGAGGAGTATGACCAGCGGGCCCAGCAGTGCGTGGACGAAATTTTCCAATACCATGTCAAGCCCGAGCTGAAGTGCGTGCTGGAAAACGTGGATGTGGACGGCACCCCCCGGCTTTATTACACCGAGGGCCGCACCGTCAACCCCGGCCACGACATCGAGGGATCCTGGTTCCTGCTGGAGCACGCCCAGCGCACCGGGGACAAGGAGCTGGTCAAAAAGGCCGCCCAGATCTTCGACTGGGCCATCGAGGCCGGCTGGGACCAGGAGTACGGAGGCCTGCTGTACTTTATCGACTGTCTGGGCAAGCCCCCCGAGGCCTATGAGCACGACATGAAGCTGTGGTGGCCCCACAACGAGATCCTCATCGCCTCCATGATGCTCTACCGGGACACCGGGGACGAGAAGTATCTGGAGTGGTTCCGCAAAACCATGGAGTACTGCAGGGCCCACTTCCAGGATGACGAATACGGCGAGTGGTACGGCTACCTGCGGCGGGACGGTCTGCCCACACAGCCCAGCACCAAGGGTTCCACCTTCAAGGGCCCCTTCCACCTGCCCCGCTGCCTGATTATGGTGGACACCTTAATCGGTCAGATCCTGGATCGCCAGTAAGCCCATCGACTCCGGCAGCAAAGCGAGGTTTCTCCATGTCCCTGGACAACACAAATGTCTTTAACAAAATCAGCGCCCAGTACTATCAGCTGACCACGGCGGAAAAAAAGGTGGCCGACTATGTCATCGCCTTTCAGCGGGACACCCAGTTTATGTCCATCTCCGACCTGGCGGAGGCCTGCGGGGTGGCGGAGGCCACGGTATCCCGCTTCTGCCGGCGGCTGAATTACAAAAGCTACAACGCCTTCAAGCTGGCGGTGGCCAGTGCCACCGCCCTGCGCCCGGGCGAGCCCGCCCTGGCCGGCGAGATTTCGGCGGAGGACTCCGTCCCTGAGCTGTGCCAGAAGCTGTACAACAGCAACCTGGACGCCCTGGCCCAGACCATGGCGCTGATTCGCCCGGAGAACATTCTGGCCGCCGGCGAGATCCTCCGGCAGTCCGACCGGGTCTTGTGCATGGGGCAGGGCGGCTCCATGATCATGGCGATGGAGGCCTCCCACCTGTTTTCCACCGCCTTTCCCAATTTCATTCCCGTGTACGACTCCCACCTTCAAACCATCTCCGCCGCCACGCTGACCCAGCGGGACGCGGTGCTGTTCTTCTCCTACTCCGGCTCCACCCGGGAGCTGATGGACATTCTCACCGTGGTCAGGGAACAGAAGGCCAGGATCATTCTGGTCACCCACTTTCCCAAGTCTCCCGCCGCTTCCTTTGCTGATGTTATCCTTCAGTGCGGCGCCAACGAGGGCCCCCTTCAGCTGGGTTCGGTCCCCGCCCGGATGGCCCAGCTGTTTGTGGTGGACGTGCTCTTTGCCGAGGTGTGCCGCCGCAGCGAGGGCTGCCAGCAGGCCCGGGAGCGGGTCGCAGCCGCCCTGGCCGCCAAGCATATTTGACCTTCTCCGGCGAAGGGTGTTGAAAAAAATTTAAATTTGAACAATTTTTGAAAATTATTTTCAAAAAAGCAGTTGACAGTCTGTCCAAAATTAGGTAAAATACAAGTAAACGTTCTGGTGAATTTACCTACGCCAGAAAATACAAGGAGGGAACCTTACGATGAAAAAGTTTCTTGCACTTTTCCTGTCCCTATCCATGATGCTGGGCCTGGCGGCCTGCGGCAGCGGCGGCGGCTCCAGCTCCGGCGGCGGCTCTGACGCCTCCGGCTCTCAGGCCACCGGCGGCACCACGATCTCCCTGTGGTCGTTCAATATCGGCGGCTTTACCGACGCCTCCAGCTGGGATTCCCTGATTGCCGCATTTAACGCGGAACACCCCGACATCACCGTGGAAGTCAACCCCATCAACTATCAGGACGGCGATCAGATCCTGACCACCGCCATCAACTCCGGCACCGGCCCCGACGTGATTTTTGAGGGCCCTGAGCGCATTGTCGGCAACTATGCCCGCGAGGGCCTGATGGTCGACCTGACCGAGCTGTGGGAGGCCGGCGGCGGCGACATCGCCAAGGGCATCAACAGCGTCTCTCAGCTGGACGGCAAGTACTACCTCTATCCCCTGAGCGCGGCCGCCCACTGCATGGCCATCAACTACGAGGTCTTCGAGGCCGCCGGCGCTCTGCAGTACATCGACGAGGAGACCCGCACCTGGACCACTGACGACTTCGTGGCTGCTATGGAGGCTGTCAAGGCCGCCATCGACGCCGGCACCGTGTCCGTGAACACCCCCGGTATCGTCTACTGCGGCGCCCAGGGCGGCGACCAGGGCACCCGCGCTCTGGTGAACAACCTGTACTCCGACTACTATGTCACCGAGGACGGTTCCTCCTACAACGCCAACAGCGCCAACAACGTCAAGGCCCTGACCCTGCTGCAGGAGATGGTGAATGCGGGCTCCCTGTCCGCCAACGCCAGCTTCCAGGCCTCTGACGAGCTGCAGGCGTTTGCCAACCAGACCTGCGCTGTCACCTTCTGCTGGAACTACTCCAACTACTCCCAGTACGCCGCTCAGGCCCAGTTCACCCCCTTCGCCATGGCCTTCCCCTCTGACGACGGTCAGCCTGAGCTGGAGATGGCCGGCCCCTATGGCTTCGGTATCTTCGACAACGGCGACGAGGCCAAGATCGAGGCCGCCAAGACTTTCGTCCAGTTTGTCTGTGACAACCAGGAGGCCGGCACCGAGGCCGTCAAGACCACCGGCTTCTTCCCCGTCCACTCCCTGTGGGGCGACGTGTATGAGGGCGACGAGGATTCCGAGACCCGCGCTCCCTTCGCTCTGATGAGCAACTATCTGGGCCGTTACTACAACCTCACCGGCGGCTGGACCCAGCAGCGCTCTCTGTGGTGGCCCATGCTCACCGCGATTCTGACCACCGGCGCCGATCCTCAGACCGCGGCCGACGACTTTGTGCAGCAGGCCAACGCCAACATCGGCTGATCCTCCGCAACTGTGTGACATAATCCGAGCGATGCTGTGCCCGCTCCCTGACGAGAGGGGGCGGGCACAGGTTTTCCGTCTGTGCCTGACGGAACCGAGAAAATCCTGAACCAAGAGGGGGAAACTTTTATGGCGCAAAACGCTGCCGCGGCTACTGTCCATTCCAAAAAGCCAAGCGGGTCCCAGAAACCGCCCCATGCCTCCGGGATGAGCCGCGCCCTGGTCCGGCGGGAGACCACTTCCGCCTATCTTTTCCTGCTTCCCAGCCTGTTTTTCTTCATTGCCTTCGTTGTGATCCCCATGTTCATCTGCCTGGGGTACAGCTTTCTGGAGTACGGCCTGGGCGGTGTGAAGGGCTTTGCCGGGCTGGACAACTATGTCCGTCTGTTCCAGGACCCCATTTTCCACGCCGGTCTGAGAAACACCATTCTCATCGTGGTTGTGGCGGTCCCCTCCGTCACCGCCTTCTCCCTGTGGGTGAGCTCCGCCATCTACCAGATGCACTCCTTCTCCCGCTCCTTCTTCCGGTGCGTGTTCTACCTGCCGGTGGTCACCGGCTCGGTGGCCATCACCGTGGTGTGGAAGTGGATCCTCAACCCCTATTACGGCATTTTGAATCAGGTCACCGGCACTGCTGGCTTTGACTGGCTTGGCAATCAGAAGACTGCCATCTGGTTTATTATCCTGATTTTGTTCACCACCTCCATCGGCCAGCCCATCGTGCTGTATGTGGCTGCTCTGGGCAATGTGGACACCTCCATCATCGAGGCAGCCGAGGTGGACGGCGCCACCAAGCTTCAGGTCTTCTGGAAGATCAAGTGGCCCGCCATCATGCCCACCACCCTGTATGTACTGGTTATTACCACTATCAACAGCTTCCAGTGCTTCGCACTGATTCAGCTGATGACCCGCGGCGGGCCGCTGGACTCCACCATGACCATCATGTACCAGGTCTACGACACCGCCTATCGGCTTCAGGACTTCGGCTATGCCAACGCCATCGGCGTCGTCCTGGCTATCATCATCGCCATTTTCTCCGCCATCCAGTTCAAAGTGGCGAAGACCGACTAAGGGGGGACGAGAAGATGAGTACCAACACAGCTGCATTGACCAATAAGAAGCGCCGGGATCCCACAGGCACCTCCGCCGGCTACAAGGTATTCGCCGTTGTGATCCTGATTTTGATGACGCTGTTCTTCCTGTTCCCGCTGTACTGGATCATAACCGGATCCTTTAAGGAGCTTGTAGAGATCACCGCCAAGGAGCCCACCTGGTTCCCCCAGAACCCCACCTGGGAAAATTATGCCGAGCTGTTTGAGCACCCCGCCCTGCGCTGGCTGTTCAACATCGTGTTCATTTCGGCGGCCGCTATGTTTCTGACCTGCGTCACCGCCTCCCTGGCCGGCTATGCCCTGGGCAAAAAGCGGTTCATCGGCCGGGGTGTCCTGTTCACCATCATCATCTGCGCCATGGCCCTGCCCAAGCAGGTCATTGTCATTCCCCTGCTGCAGGAGATGACCTTCCTCCACATGAATGACAATATCTGGGCCGTCATCCTGCCCACGGTGGGCTGGCCCTTCGGCGTATTCCTGATGAAGCAGTTTTCCGAGACAATTCCAGGCGAAATTCTGGAGGCGGCCCGGGTAGACGGCGCCGGCGAGCTGCGCACCTTTGCCACCGTGGTGCTGCCCATGATTAAGCCGGGCATCGGCGCGCTGGCCATCTTCACCTTTGTCAACACCTGGAACGACTATTTCCTCCAGCTGGTCATGCTCAACAGCGAAGAGAACTGGACGCTGCCGCTGGGCATTGCCCGCCTTCAGGGCGAGATGTCCACCGACTTCGGCCTGCTTATGGCCGGCGCCGCGCTGGCCTCCATCCCCATCATTGTGGTGTTCATTGCCTTCCAGAAGTACTTCACCCAGGGTATCGCCATGGGCGCTGTCAAGGGCTGATCCCGCTCCGTCTCAACACATATGCCAGGCCGGGCGTCCCGGCCTGGTCTTTTGAAAGGTTGGTTTCATTCCTATGAAAGATTTCAGCAAATATCAGGGGATCATCCCCGCCTTCTATGCCTGCTATGATGAAGAGGGCGCCATCAGCCCCGACGCCGTTCGCGCCCTCACCCGCTATCTCATTGGAAAGGGCGTCAACGGGCTGTATGTAGGCGGGTCCTCCGGCGAGTGCATTTACCAGAGCGTGGCCGAGCGCAAGCTGGTCCTGGAAAATGTGATGGCCGAGGCCAAGGGCAGGGTCACCATCATCGCCCACGTGGCCTGCAACAACACTGCCGACAGCCGGGAGCTGGCCGCCCACGCCGAGAGCCTGGGGGTGGACGCCATCGCCGCCATCCCCCCCATCTACTTCAAGCTCCCCCCCTATGCCATCGCCCAGTACTGGAACGACATCTCCGCCGCCGCTCCCAACACGGACTTCATCATCTATAATATCCCCCAGCTGGCGGGCGTGGCCCTGTCCACCGACCTGCTGCGGGAGATGCTGAAAAATCCCCGGGTCATCGGCGTGAAGAACTCCTCCATGCCCACCCAGGATATCCAGATGTGGCGGGACGAGGGCGCCATCGTCTTCAACGGTCCCGACGAGCAGCTGATCTCCGGCCTGGCCATGGGCGCGGTGGGCGGCATCGGCGGCACCTACGCCGCCATGCCCGAGCTGTATCTGGCCATTTACGCCCTGACGCAGGCGGGCGATCTGGCTGCCGCCCGGGAGATTCAGAACGAGGCCTGCCGGATCATCTACAAGATGTGCTCCGCCCGCGGCAACATGTATGCCGTCATCAAGGCCATCCTGCGCAAGCAGGGCGGCCCCGACTGCGGCGGCGTCCGGCTGCCGCTGGCTCCGCTGACCCAGGCCGATCAGGCCGTGGTGGACGAGAGCGCCGCCATGATCCAGGCCGCCATCACCAAGTACTGCGGATAAGGAGGAACCTTCTGTGAAAATTTACGCCTGCCCCGATTATCAGGCTATGAGCCGCCGGGCCGCCGCCATCATCGCCGCCCAGGTCACCCTGAAGCCCGACTGCGTGCTGGGTCTGGCCACCGGCTCCACCCCCATCGGGGCTTACGCCCAGCTGGTCAAGTGGTATCAGCAGGGGGATCTGTCCTTCGCCCAGGTCAAAAGCGCCAACCTGGACGAGTACCGCGGCCTGGCCCCCGACCACGACCAGAGCTATCGCTATTTCATGCAGCACAACCTGTTTAACCATGTGGACATCAAGCCCGAAAACACCAATGTCCCCAACGGCATGGCCGCCGATCCCGGCGCCGAGTGCAGCCGGTATGATCAGGTGATTCAGGACTTGGGCGGCGTGGATCTCCAGCTGCTGGGCATGGGCCACAACGGCCACATCGGCTTCAACGAGCCCGCCGACCACTTCCCTCTGGGCACCCATCTGGTGGACCTGACCCACAGCACCATTGAGGCCAACAAGCGCTTCTTCGCCTCCGAGGCCGACGTGCCCCGCCAGGCCCTCACCATGGGCATCGGTACCATCATGCGCGCCAGAAGCATCCTGGTGGTCGTCAGCGGCAAGGACAAGGCCGAGATCGTCCGCAAGGCCTTCTGCGGCCCGGTGACCCCCCAGGTGCCCGCCTCTGTCCTTCAGCTCCACGCCGACGTCACCCTGGTGGGCGACGAGGAGGCGCTGAGCGAGATTCGCAAGGAGGGTGTGGCGGTATGCGGATAACCGGCGCCCAGGTATTTGATCCCCATCAGGGCTTTACGGCCCGCGACCTGTGCATTCAGGACGGCAAAATTGCCGCCCAGGCCGGTGGCCCCGAGATTGATGCCGGGGGCTGCTGCCTGATCCCCGGTCTTACCGACCTGCACTTCCACGGCTGCCGGGGGGAGGACTTTTCCGACGCCACCCCCGACGGCCTCCAGGCCATGGCCGACTACGAGCTCAGCCGGGGCATCACCCAGATCTGCCCGGCGGGCATGACCCTGGGGGAGGACCAGCTCACCCGCATCTGCCAGAATGCCGCCGCTCACCGGGCCAAAAATGCCGGCGGCGCGGAGCTGGTGGGCCTCCATCTGGAGGGCCCTTTCCTGTCCCTGGCCAAAAAGGGGGCCCAGAACGCGGCCTTCCTCCACGCCCCCGACGCCGCCATGCTCCACCGCCTGCAACAGGCGGCCCAGGGGCTGGTGAAGCTGGTGACCCTGGCCCCGGAGGAGCCCGGATCCCTGGAGTTTATCCAGGGCGCTCTGGCTGACGGCATCCGGGTCAGCCTGGGCCACACCACCGCCGACTATGACACCGCCTCCGCCGCCTATCAGGCCGGCGCCCGGCAGGCCACCCACCTGTTCAACGCCATGCCCCCCTTTACCCATCGGGCGCCCGGCGTGGTGGGCGCGGCCTTTGACCACCCGGAGGTCTCGGCGGAGCTAATCAGCGACGGCGTACACATTCACCCCGCCGTGGTCCGGGCGGTGTTCCATCTCTTCGGAAAGGACCGGGTCATCCTCATTTCCGACTCCCTGCGGGCCACTGGCATGCCCGACGGCCGCTATCCCTTCGGCGGTCAGGAGATCGAGGTGCGGGGCAACCGGGCCACCATGGCCGACGATCCCAACACTCTGGCCGGATCGGTGTCCGACCTGATGGCCTGCATGTGCACCGCCGTCTCCTTCGGCATCCCGCTGGCCGACGCGGTGACTGCCGCGGCGGTCAATCCCGCCAAGGCCCTGGGGATCTATGACCGGGTGGGCAGCCTGGACGTGGGCAAGGACGCCAACGTGGCCGTTCTGGATCAGAATCTGGAGCTGAAAGCGGTTTTGTTCCGGGGCGAGCTGGTCAGCGGCAGCCTGTAACCGGCCCTCTCTCACAAAAGTTTTTCCACAGCCTGTGCCGGGCTCCTGCGGGAGCCCGGCGCTTTTTTCGCCGGAGGGGTATAGCCCGTCCCCTTTCTGCATATCATAAAGGGACAGGCACCCCCTCCCCCGCCCCGGCCGCAGGAAAAGGCCGGCATACCGCCCTTCTTTTCCCAAAACCGCCGAAATGTCCCTCCGCCCCCGGAAGATTTGCAACCACTCTGTAACCATTTTTTCATCATCCCGTAACGGCTTCGATAGGATGGTAACAGCAGGCTGTGCTATACTATATGTAACCTCAGGAAAGGAGGTCTCCTTATGAAAAAATTTCTTTTGACCGGTTTGATTGCAGCTTTGCTGATTCTGCCCCTGGGCAATGTGGCCCTGGCGGAAAGCCAGGGGGCCTCCCAGCCGGAGAGCCAGGGCGAGGAATATGTCCCCGGCGGCGTCCCCGCTCAGACCGGGGCGCTGGAGTCCATGGAGCCCGCCCTCCACGCCGTTCTGATGGCTATGCTGAACCACGACGCGGCCAGCTTTGACACTTCGGACACCGCTCTGGCCTGGGAGAGCCTGTACAACATGCTCAGCCTGTATGGCCAGCTGGATGACCGCTCCCAGTATCAGGGCGAGGACCTGCTGGTCCCCTCCGAGACGGTGCGGGACTATGCCGCCGCCCTGGTGGACAGCTTTGACACGCTGGGCCCGCTGCCCGAGTTCCTGACCGACCGTCTGACCTGCGACGCAGCTTCCGATTCCTATCTGGTGGTGTGCGGAAACGACAGCCTGGCTGAAATTCAGATCCGTTCCACACAGAACAGCGGCGGCACCCTGTCCGTCACCGGCGACCTGGTCTATCTGGTGGACGGCAGCAGTCTGGCCCAGTTCCAGGCCGTCCTCTCCCCCCAGGACAACATGTTCGGCTATGCCGTGACACAGCTGTCCCTGACTTGACCCGCCCAAATCGGCGGGAGCCCGCTTCAATTCGATACCTCCCAAAGATTTTATGAAAAAAGACCGCTCACGCGGTCTTTTTTCACGCCTGTTCCGCCGGACTTCCGGTATACTCCGTCCGCTTTCTGTCTATATTTCCCACGGGCCCTTGCGCTCCTTCGCGCCCCGGGCTATAATAGGATTGCCCCGCCGCTGGCGCGGGCGGCACGCTCCGCGAAGCGTGCAACAACATGCGAGGTGTCATTCCATGGAATTGAACATACAAAACTACATCCGTCCCGGCGCCCGGGCCCATCTGGTGGGCATCGGCGGGGTGTCCATGTCCCCCCTGGCCGAGGTACTCCACGGCCGCGGCGTTCTGGTCACCGGCTCAGACATGCACGAGAGCGCGGCGGTATCCCACCTGCGTGCGCTGGGCATCCCGGTGACCATCGGCCATCTGCCCCAGAGCGTACAGGGGGCGGACTGCGTCATCCGCACCGCCGCCGTCCACGATGACAACCCGGAGATCGCCGCCGCCCATGCCGCCGGCATCCCCGTCTTTGAGCGGGCCCAGGCCTGGGGGGCCATCATGCGGCACTATCAAAATGCCCTGTGTGTGGCGGGCACCCACGGGAAGACCACCACCACCTCTATGTGCACCCACATTTTTCTGGCCGCCCAGCGGGACCCCTCGGTGATGATCGGCGGCGTCCTGCCCGCTCTGGGGGCGGGGCACCGGGTGGGGAAAGGGGACACCATCATCCTGGAGAGCTGTGAGTACTGCAACTCCTTCCTCTCCTTCTTCCCCACCGTGGCCGTGATTCTCAATGTGGACGCCGATCACCTGGACTTCTTCCGGGACCTGGAGGATATCAAGCACTCCTTCCGCCGGTTTGCCGAGCTGGTCCCGGCCGACGGCTATGTTGTGGCCGACCGGGATGACGCCAACACCATGGACGCCCTGGCCGGGCTGGACCGCCAGATGGTCACTTTTGGTCTGGAGGAGGGGGATGTACACGCCGCCAACCTCACGTGGCACAACGGCTTTGCCTCCTTTGACATCGTGGCCAGGGGGGCGCTTTTCACCCACGCGGACCTGTCCGTCCCCGGCATCCACAATGTGCGCAACGCCCTGGCCGCCGCAGCTGCGGCCCTGTGCCTGCATGTCCCGGCCCTGGCCGTGTCGCAGGGGCTGGCCGCCTTCCACGGGGCGGGCCGCCGCTTTGAAAAGAAGGGAGAGTTCCACGGGGCCATGGTCTATGATGACTACGCCCACCACCCCCACGAGCTCCAGGCCCTGCTGACCACCGCCAGGGGACTGGGATACAGCCGGGTCATCTGCGCCTTTCAGCCCCACACCTATTCCCGCACCCACGAGCTCTTTGACGACTTTGTCCAGGTGCTGAAGCTCCCCGACATCACCCTTCTGGCGGAAATCTACGCCGCCCGGGAGCAGAATACGCTGGGCATCTCCTCCGCCGATCTGGCTGCAAAGATTCCGGGGGCCATGTTCTGTCCCACACTGGAGGACGTCACCGCCCGCCTGCGGGAGCTGGCCCGGCCCGGCGACCTGATTCTCACCGTGGGCGCCGGGGACATCTATTTAGCTGGCGAGGAACTGGTACGCCAGGAAAGATAGCTGTTTCCTATGATATCAACAGGCCCGCCGCAGCCGATGGCTGCGGCGGGCCTGTTCCTGCTGAATCGGGGCGGGTGCCTTTCCGTTTTCCTCCCCGTCCCCGGCACTTTCGATCAAGTATTCCACGGACATATCATTCCCTGTCCGCGCACTTTCGCTGTCCTTACTGATTCTCGTCCAGCACCTGGGTGAACGCACCGGCCGGCATCACGCCCACCTTGCGTGCAATCTCCTTGCCGTCCTTGAAGAAAATAACGGTGGGAATGGACATGACGCCATAGCGCACAGCCAGCTCCGGCTCCTCGTCCACGTTCACCTTGCCCACCAGGGCCTTTCCATCATACTGACCGGCCAGATCCTCCATCACCGGGGCCAGCATCCGGCAGGGGCCGCACCAGTCGGCCCAGAAATCCACCATCATCAGCCCGCCCTGGGAGAGCGCCTTGTCGAATCCCTCTGTGCTGAAATGTACCATCATTGTGCTCACGCATCCTTTCTGTATCATGATTCCTGTTTTTCGTCCAAATATTCACAGGCGGACAGGCCGGCTGTGTGTCCTTCGCCCACCGCCTTGGCCACCTGAAGGGGGCCGCCGGTGCAGTCTCCCGCCGCAAACACCCCGTCCACGTTGGTGGCCATACGGCGGTCCACCTTGATGGCGCCGTTTTCCGTCTCCAGCTGGGGCAGCAGATCGGTGGGCGCCACTGCCTGACGCAGAATAAAAATTCCCGCGCAGGGGATATCCGCGCCGTCGGCCTCCAGGGCGGTGACGGTCTGCTCCCCCTTGACAGCCAGCCGGTTGGCCCTGACCCAGGGGATCTCCCGGTCCAGGCCCTGGGGCTCCCGGGCCGCCACATACACCACCTGACAGCCCAGGCTTTTCAGATAGTTGGCCTCCTGCGGGGCGTCGGGGGCCCGGCCCACCACCGCCACCGGCTTTCCCCGGTAGAGCATTCCGTCGCAGGTGGCGCAGTAGCTCACGCCCCGGCCCAGGAACTGCTCTTCGCCGGGGTACTTGCTCTGCCGCACCACGCCCGGGGCCAGAATCAGGGCCCGGCCCTCATAGACCTGGCTGCCCACGGTAACCATAAAGCCATTCCATGCCATCAGCGAGACGGCCCGGCCCACCGCGAACTCCGCCCCCATATCCTGTGTGTGGCGGGTAAACTCCTCCATCAGCTCCGCGCCTGTCCGGCCGGGCATTCCCAGATAGTTGTCCACCCGCTCCGCCTTGGCCAGCGGATTGTCCTGCCACCGTCCGCCGATGATCAGCACGCTTTTGTTCCGGGCGCGGGCGGACACCGCCGCCGCCAGCCCCGCCGGGCCGCTGCCCAGCACCAAAATATCGTGGCCCATGGCCTCACCCTCTTTCTCTGCTTCTCATTATACCCGCTTTCCCGCCATTGGCAAGGTCTTTCTTTCTCTGCTGTGCCCTTATTCTAACAGCTTCTGCTCCTCCTCTTCTGTGACATCGTCACCAACCGGCCGGCATTTCTTTTCTCCGGGGGGCCGAGAAAAAAGCGGGAAAGCCTTGCATCTCCGCCCGCCTTTGGTGTAGAATAAAAAAGTTAACATTTCCACCAAAGAGACAGGAGGATCGGCTATGGCTGAAGAGCACATCGGCTCCGTTTCCGCTTCCCCGGATCCGGCGCCCAGCCAAAACTTTATCCATGAATTTATCGCGGAGGACATCGCCCCCGGCGGCCGTTTTGCCGGGATGCAGGTCCACACCCGTTTCCCGCCCGAACCCAACGGATATCTTCATATCGGCCACTGCAAGGCCCTGATCATTGACTTCGGTTCCGCGGAAAAATTCGGCGGCATCTGCAACCTGCGCATGGACGACACCAACCCCGCCAAGGAGGAC
>JAHYYS010000044.1 GCA_019424865.1 bacterium | reverse complement strand
TGCGCCCCTACGAAAGGGGGCCCCGCTGCGCCGCAGGGCTGCGCGGCTGCCGCTGTTGCCCGCCCCGCTCCGGCGGTCTCGCAGGGGCGGCTATCAGCCGCCCGCCGGGCGCATAATATGCGCCCCTACGAAAGGGTGCCCCGCTGCGCCGCAGTGCTGCACGGCTGCCGCTGCTGCTCGCCCCGCTCCGGCGGTCTCGTAGGGGCGGCTATCAGCCGCCCGCCGGGCGCATAATATGCGCCCCTACCAAGAGGGGGAGCCGCCGAGGTGTCATTTCCGAGGCACATGTCACCGGAAATGACAGGATTATATTTTATTCCGTCGTCTGCGGACGACTTAAGCTCCCTGCAGGAGGGCTTTTGGGACAAACGAAAGCGGCGTGTCAATTTCCATCCATTGACACGCCGCTGTTTTGACATACTTTAATCCTTGGGCTTGAGCAGCAAATAGGGCTCCACGTTCAGCTCCCTTGCGATGTCGCACAGGGTATCCATGGAAATGCCCACAGCTGCCCGCTCAATTTTGCTGATATGGCTCTGTTCCATATTCAATTTATCTCCCAGCTGCTCCTGGGTCATGCCCCGAAGATTTCGATAGTAAGCAATATTCAGGCCAGTGAGCCGATATATTTTAAAGTGTGCAGAGTCCATACTCTTTAATCCTCTGCAAACTATGATATATTTTTTGTCGAATTTATTCCAGATACTAGAAATTCATATATATGTAATCTCTCTACCTGACGATTATCGTTTTCTTCCGATAAGATTCACGTGGAGGGATCTTTATGAGGAAAAAAGCAATCAAAAATCTGCTGACCCTTGTGCTTACCTTCTCCGCCCTGCTCCCCCTTCTCCCCTCCCCCGGCTCCTCCCCCTGTCCCCTGTGCACCGCCGCGCTCTCCGACCAGGACTGGTACCTCTTCGACCGCTTCAGCGGCGCCCTCCTGCCCCTGTACCTGCTGTTGGGCCAGCCGGGCACCGGCTGGTTCGACCAGACCAACCACCTTATGCAGGAGCGGCTGGAAAACGGCACCGCCCTGGCCCGCTTCCCCGCGGGCGCCGTCCCGCCCGCCTACTGCGACCGCCACCGCCCCGGCCCCGGGCCGGCCCGCTTTCAGCTGCTTCAGGCCGGCGCCCCGGAAAACCGCCTGGTCGATCTGACCTGGTTTCGGCCCACCCGCCTGGTGTGGGAGGGGCAGAGGCTGACGCTGACCCTGTCCTATGCCCGCGAGCCCCTCCCCTGCTATACGGTGGAGCTTGTGCCCGGCTGACTTCCCCTGGACATTCGTCCGGTTTTCCGGTACACTAGACAGGACTCTACATGCCAAGGAGACTGAACAATGGACGCCATCATCCAAACTCTGGCCCGGGAGCTGGGCCGCACGGAGGAACACGTACAAAATGTGGTCCGGCTGATTGACGAGGGGGCCACCATCCCCTTTATCGCCCGCTACCGCAAGGAGCTCCACGGCTCCATGGACGACCAGCTGCTGCGGCAGCTCCACGACCGGCTGCAGTACCTGAGAAACCTGGCCGCCCGGAAGGAGGAGGTCAAAGCCTCCATCCAAAATCAGGACAAGCTCACCGACGAGCTCTCCGCCGCCATCGACGCCGCCGCCACCCTGGCGGAGGTGGAGGACCTGTACCGCCCCTACAAGCCCAAGCGCCGCACCCGGGCCACCGTCGCCCGGGAAAAGGGGCTGGAGCCCCTGGCCCGGCTGCTCTTTGACCGGGGGCCGGCGGTGGCGCCCGAGGAGGCGGCCGCCCCCTTTGTAAACCCGGAGAAGGGAGTGGAGACGGTGGAGGAGGCCCTTCAGGGGGCCTCCGACATCATCGCCGAGGAGATTTCCGACGACGCGGACATCCGGGGGGAGCTGCGGCAGCTGTATCTGCGCCGGGGGGTGCTGGTGTCCCGGGCGGCGGAGAAGGAGCCGGAGGACACGGTGTACCGCCTGTACTACGACTTCAAGTGCCCGGTGGGGAAAATCCAGGGCTATCAGGTGCTGGCCGTCAACCGGGGGGAACGGGAAAACATCCTGAAGGTAAATGTGGATTTGGACCCGGAGACCGCCCACGTGGCCGTGCGCCGGCTGTCCGTCCCCGGGGCGGCGGCCATGGAGTTTGTGCGCGCCGCGGCCGACGACGCCTATGACCGGCTGATTCAGCCCTCCATGGAGCGGGAAATCCGCGCCCACCTCACCGAGCAGGCCGACGAGGGGGCCATCCGCATGTTCGCCCTGAACCTAAAGCCCCTGCTGATGCAGCCCCCGGTGAAGGGAAAGGTGACCATGGGGCTGGACCCGGGCTACCGCATGGGCTGCAAGGTGGCGGTGGTGGACGGCACGGGCAAGGTGCTGGACACGGCGGTGGTCTACCCCACCTATGGCCAGCGGCAGAAGGAGGAGGCCATTGACAAGCTGTCCCAGCTGGTGCGGAAGCATGGGGTGGAGCACATCGCCATCGGCAACGGCACCGCCAGCCGGGAGACGGAGCAGATGACGGTGGAGCTGATCCGGAAGCTGGGGGGCGGTCTCAGCTATATGATTGTCAGCGAGGCGGGGGCCTCCGTCTACTCCGCCAGCAAGCTGGCCGCCGAGGAGTTCCCCCAGTTCGACGTGAACCTGCGCTCCGCCGTGTCCATCGCCCGGCGGCTGCAGGACCCCCTGGCCGAGCTGGTGAAGATTGACCCCAAGGCCATCGGGGTGGGGCAGTATCAGCACGACATGCCCCAGGCCCGGCTGGGCGAGGCCCTGGACGGGGTGGTGGAGGACTGCGTCAACGCGGTGGGGGTGGATGCCAACACCGCCTCCCCCTCCCTGCTCCAGCGGGTGTCCGGCCTGACCGCGGCGACGGCCAAAAACGTGGTGAAGTACCGGGAGGAGAACGGGCCCTTCACCGCCCGGAAGCAGCTTTTGAAGGTGCCCAAGCTGGGCCCCAAGGCCTTTGAGCAGTGCGCGGGCTTTCTGCGGGTGCCGGAGAGCCAGAGCGTGCTGGACAACACCGGCGTCCATCCGGAGAGCTATGGGGCGGCGGAAAAGCTGCTGGCAGCCTGCGGCTATACCCTGGAGGACGTGAAAAACGGGAGCATCGCCGGCCTGAAGGAGAAGGCGGAGGCCCTGGGGCTGGAGAACCTGGCCCAGCGCTGCGGCGCCGGGGCCCCCACCCTGGCGGACATCGTCAGGGAGCTGATGAAGCCGGGCCGGGACCCCCGGGACGAGCTGCCGCCCCCCATCCTGCGCACCGACGTGCTGGAGGCCAAGGACCTGAAGCCCGGCATGGAGCTGAAGGGCACGGTGCGCAACGTCATCGACTTCGGCGTGTTTGTGGACATCGGCGTCCACCAGGACGGCCTGGTCCACATCAGCAAGCTGCCCCGGCGGGTGAAGCACCCCTCCGAGCTGCTGTCCGTGGGCGACGTGGTCACCGTCTGGGTCCTTGAGGTGGACGAGAAGAAAAAGCGCATCGGTCTGACCATGAAAAAGCCCCAGTAAGATTGGGCGAAGCCCCCTCGTTTTCTCCCCTCCCGCTGCGCGCCCCCCTTTTTTCCGGCGGGCGCGCAAAAAAGCGGGATTTTGGGAAAAAGCCCTTGACTGTAAAGGGCCTTGATACTGTACGCTCGGGGTGAAGGAGGCGATTTTCATGACCATTAAGGAGCTGGAGCAGCTGGTGGGACTGCCCCGGGCCAGTATCCGCTTCTATGAGCAGGAGGGCTTTCTCTCCCCCCGGCGGCTGAAAAACAACTATCGGGACTACTCCCCCGAGGATGTGCGCACCCTGGGCAAAATCAAGCTGCTGCGGCAGCTGCATCTGGACCTGGAATCCATCCGCCGTCTGGAGGCGGGCGAGCTCACGCTGTCCCAGGCGCTGACCGACCAGCTCTCCGCGCTGGACGCCGACCGGAGCGCGCTGGACCGGGCGGGGGAGGTATGCCAATCCCTTCTCCGGGCCGGGGCGGACTATGCCGCGCTGGATCCCGTGCCCTGGCTGGAGGAGCTGGAGCGGCGGCCCGCCCCCAGCGGCCCCCACCTGGCCAGCCCCAGCGACACGCTGAACGTCCCCTCCCCCTGGCGGCGTTTTTTTGCACGGCGCATTGACGATGCACTCTATACCCTGCCATGGCTGATCCTCCAGTCCTTCTTTCTCTATGACAGCATCAATCTGGACAACACCGACCCCACGGTCCTTCTGGTTATGCTGATTTTCCCCATTCCCTTTCTGTTCTATTATGTGTGGAGCAGTCTGGTCTGCACCTTGACGGCTTTGCTTCTGGAGCCGATTTTCCTGTGCATCTTCGGGGCTACCCCAGGCAAGTGGATTTTGGGACTGGAGGTGCGCCGCGCTGACGGGGGACACCTCACCTGGAGCGAGGCCCGCAGCCGCACCATCTCCGTCGTCGCCCGGGGCGAGGGATTCTATCTGCCCATAATCTCCCTGTGGCGGCTCTATCGCAGCTACCGCGCCTGCGCCGACGGGCAGGTGCTCCCCTGGGACGAGGGGCTGTGCTATACCCAGCGGCCCCGGGGGCTGGCCTGGCGGGTTCCCCTGCTGGCCTGCTGGTCTCTGGTGCTGCTGCTGGTCCGGTATGCTGCATCCGATCTGAGCTATGTTCCGCCTCACCCCCAGGGAACCATGACCTCCGCAGCTCTGGCGGAAAACGCCAATTTTTTCCACGACCGGCTGATGGACAGTGATGACACCTCCCTGACGGTTGAGGACGGGCAGCTCTCTTTTGACTGGAACAACTCTCTCCCGCCTGTGTGGCGGAAATCCGATCTGACGATCACCGGCGGCAGCGCAGTGACTGGTTTGTCCTACACCGCCCGGCTGGATCCCTCTTTGTTGAAGGAGCCGCGCCGCGATCCCCCTTATTCAGTCGCCGGGGCCCTGGAGAAGGACATAATTCTGGCCTTTTCCTGCGCTGCACGTCCCTGGCCCCTTCTTCTCTCTCAGGAGGAAATCTCCCAAGCGGAGTCGGAGCTTGGGCAGCTGCTGTCCGCCCCCCTCACCCCTCCGGTCACCCGGCTGGACAAGGTTCTCTCCTGCGGGGTGCGCCTTCAGGCGGTGGTGAACGCCCCGGGCTATCTGGGGCTGGACGGCACCGCCGAGCAGCTGGTGTGGGGAAAGCAGCCCGCCCCGCCCGAGCCCGTCTGTGTCCAGGTGACCCTCTCCCTGGCCTGACTGTGCCGGTGCTCTTCCGTCCCTTTCAGCGGTTTGCCGCCTCCAACGCGCGGCAAACCGCTTTTTTCATGGCCGCAGCCCTTGACGCGGCGCACTGCCGTGCATAGAATGACCTGGACGCGATATGCTCAAATGCCGGAAAGGAGCGCGCTTATGGAACCCTGTACCGTAATCGACCTGCACTGCGACACCCTCACCGCCTTTATGGCCCCCACCCGCTGCCGGGACACGCTGGACGACCCCCGCTCCGCCTTCGGGCTGTCCCGGCTTCCCCGGGGCGTCCGGTGGTGCCAGTGCTGCGCCATTTTCATCCCGGACGGCCTGACTCCCCAGGAGTCGGCGGGCTACTACAACTTTCATCTGCACAGCTTTCAGCGCCAAATGGCCCGCTTCTCCCCCTGTGCCGCCCCCTGCCGCACCGCCGGGGACATTGAGGAGGCCTGGGCGGCGGGCAAAACCGCCCTGATCCTCACGGTGGAGAACGGCTCCGCCCTGGCCGGGGACCTGGGCCGGGTGGAGGCCCTGGCGGCGGACGGGGTGCGGATGATCACCCTCACCTGGAACGGAGAAAACCAGCTGGGATCCGGGAGTGAGACGGACCACGGGCTGTCCCCCTTCGGCCGCGCCGCCATCCCCGCGATGGAGCAGGCGGGCATTCTGCCGGACGCGTCCCATCTCAACGAGGCCGGCTTCCGGGACGTGCTGGAGACGGCCCGAAAGCCCTTTGTGGCCTCCCACTCCAACGCCCGGGCGGTGTGCCCCCACCCCCGGAATCTGGACGACTGGCAGATCCGGGAGCTGACGGCCCGAGGCTGCCTCATCGGGCTGAACTACTATTCCCCCTTCCTGCGCGCCGACGGCGCCGCGGCGGATTTTGACGACCTGTGCCGCCACACGGAGCACTTTCTGAACCTGGGGGCGGAGGGCTGCCTGGCCCTGGGCTCCGACTTTGACGGGGCCGACCTGCCCCCCTGCCTGGACAGCTGCCAGAAAGTGCCCGGCCTGGGCCAGTGCCTGGCGGAGCGGTTCGGCCGGGAGACGGCGGAGGGGATTATGTGGCGCAGCGCCATGGCCTTTTTCCAGCGCAATCTGCCCGCCCCCCTGCCAAATGTCGGATTTTAGGTAAAATCGGCGGTTCCTTCGTTGACTTTTCTTGGGAAACTGTTACAATAGTCTTGCCTATGTGTGTTGAAAAGGCATCTGTCCGGCATAAAATTTTTCCAGGACAAATGAAATGGAGGAATCTGTACATGATCTGTCCCAACTGCGGCCAGCCCGTGGCGGATGGAGCCGGCTTCTGCGGAAGCTGCGGCTCTCCCATCTCCGCCGCGCCCGATGCGCCCGACGCATCTTCCTATGTTCCCAGCGAACCGGCTCCCCAGGTCACCAACCCCACCTGCGCCATGCCCACCGGAGAGGGCGGGTATGCCGGGCCGGGCGGCTATGACCCCGGCAGCGCCTATCAGAGCGATTACACCCAGAGCTCGGCCGGCTATGACCCCCAGCAGGGTCCCGCCTCCTTCTGCCCCAACTGCGGCGGCCGGGTACAGGCAGGGGCGACCTTCTGTCCCAACTGCGGCGCCCAGCTGGGGGCCTCCAGTCCCGCTCAGCCCCCCGCGCCGCCCCGGAACAAAAAGACCGGCCGTCTGGTGGGAATTGCCGCGGTGATCGTGGCCGTTCTGGTCATTGCGGTGGCGGCAGCCAAGGTGGTGCCCGCCGTATTCTCCTCCCCGGCCGACCAGTTTATCTCCTATCAGCAGGATCTGGTGGTGGAGCAGCTGCTCAGCGGCATGGAGACCGGCCTGGACACCCTGGGCTCCTGGGAGTTCTCCTCTGACCTGACCGTCACTGCCAGCGTCAACAACGAGGAAATCAACCGCTATCTGGAGGGCTCCTCCGTGGGGCTGAAGCTGGGGCTGACCCGGGACAGCCTGCTGGCCGACGCCCAGCTGAACCTGATGGGCAGCCAGGTCCTCTCGGGCACCCTCACCTATGACCAGGGCAAGGTGGGCTTCTACCTGCCCCAGGTGGATGAGAACTACTATGTGGCCGACCTGTCCGACGTGGTCTACAATCTGTCCGGCATGGAGATGGACCTGAGCGCCCTGGCCCTGCCCGAGCTGTCCGGTTCGGAGTGGCGCTCCCTGGCCCAGTCCTATCTGGATCTGGTCTACACCGTGGTGACCAAGGACAACGTGGAGAAGGCAAAAGACGTCACCTTCCAGCTGGAGCAACTGGGCGTGAGCGGCGAGGGCACCGTCTATACCTTCACGCCCACTGCCGGCGACGTGGAGGCCATGCTGCTGAAGCTGGCTGACAAGCTGGAGGAGGATGAGACGCTGCGCAGCCTGGTTCTGGATCTCATCAACCCCGCCATGCTCCAGACTGTCTTTGGGGAAGACATCTTCGGGGGCTATGACCCGGAGACCGAGCTGGACAGCGCCCTGCTGTCCGCCGCCCAGTCCATCCGGGCCGACGCCGCCTACATCGGCCAGAGCGTGGAGGCGAGCGGCTTCACCTGGACCCTGGCGGTGGAGGGAAAGCAGGTGCGGCTGATCCGCATTGAGCTGGGCAATTATGACGCCGCCTTTGTCTATGAGTGCGACGGGGAAGAGGACGAGGGCATGAACCAGATCTTCTACCTCACCTCCGCCGGTCAGGTGGATGCCTCCGTCACCAACTCCTATACCCGCAGCGACGGCCGCTATACCGGCCGGTGCACCTTCTATGCCCCCTACAGCGGCGCCTTCTCCATGGGCTATGACCTGGACGAGGAGACCGTCTCCCCCCTGGGCCTGCCCTACGGCACCTATGACTATACCTTCGAGGGCGAGGACATGCGCTTCTCCATGACGGTGGGCGACGGGGCCAGCGGCGGGTCTGACCACACCTTCACCATCCAGGCTGACAGCTCCTACTTCGGTTACCTGTTTGATACCGTCTCCCTGACCATCAACGCCACGGAGGAGGGCACCGCCCAGGTTCCCAGCGCTGCTGAGACCGACATCAGCAGTTATACCCCCCAGGAGTATGAGCAGCTGTTCAACCGCCTGGGCGAGACCCTGTCCGCCGACCTGATCAACAACCTTGCGCCGCTGATGTACGGCATGTATGGCTGGTAAGCCGGCCCTGTGCACCCTGACGCAGGTGGAAAAGCGCTATGCCGCAGACTCCGCCTGCGTCCTGGGGCCTTTGTCCCTGACGGTGCATGCCGGGGAGATTCTGGGGATCCGGGGCCGGAACGGAGCGGGAAAAAGCACCCTGCTGTCCATCCTGGCGGGGGTGCTCTCCCCCAGCGCCGGGCAGCGGGTCCTGTCCCCCCGGGCGGAGGGGCATGTGGGCTATGTGCCCCAGGAGCTGTCCCTGTATACCTCTCTCACCGGAGTGGAAAACCTGAAGTTCTGGGGGCTGGCCGGCGGCCTGCCTTCCAAGGCCATTGCCGCCCGCAGCCGCTGGCTGCTGGAGCAGCTGGATCTGCGCGGCAAGGGCCGGCAGGCCGTCCGCGCCTACTCCGGCGGCATGAAGCGCCGCCTCCATCTGGCCACCGCCCTGATGGACACCCCCGCCCTCCTGCTGCTGGACGAGCCCACAGTGGGGGCCGACCAGCACTCGGCCCGGCTGATTTTGGACATGCTGCGCCACCTGCGGGGCCTGGGCTGCGGAATTGTGCTCATCAGCCACCAGGCGGGGGAGCTGGAATCGGTATGTGATCGGATTCTGACGCTGGAAAACGGGCTGCCTGCCTCACAGGAGGGTGGACCATGGGAGGACTGAGCGCCGCCGTTTACAAGGACCTGAAGCTGTTCCTCCGGGGCGGCGGACTGGCCGCCCTGCTCCTCCCCCTGCTGCTGGTGCCCGCCCTGCGCTTTGGCATGGGGGATCTGTCCGTTCAGGCCTATGTACAGCCCTTCCCCATCGCCGTGCGGGACTTGGACAACACCATCATGTCCCGCTCCCTCATCTCCCAGATGGCTCAAATCCAGCTGTTTTCCCGGGTGGACGCGGTGGATGAGTCCGAGACGGACCAGCAGGCCCTGGATCGGGGAGCCGCGGCGGTGGTCACCGTGCCCAAGGACTTTTTTTACCACCTGTACAGCATGGAGGACTGCCCGGTGGATGTGGCCCTGAACGGGGACATGCCCCTGGAGTCCACGCTGTTCCAGGCGATTTTCCGCTCGGTCATGGACATCATCCGGGCGGACCAGTCCGCCGCCCTTGGAACCTATCGCTTTTGCTATGGGGACCTGACCGGCCAGCAGGCCAGTCAGCTGTATGCCCAGGCCTCCCAGCAGCTGCTCCAGGACGCCCTGGGGCGGCAGAGCGTCTTTGACACCCAGGCGGAGCCCTCTGACCTGCAGGGCGCGCTGGAGCGCCGTCTGCTGGCCTGTGTTCTGGGCCTGCTGACGCTGTTTTTCTCCCTGTCGGCGGTCAAAACCCTGCCCGAGGAGCTGGAGCTGGGGGTGCTGCCCCGGTTTCAGGCGGCGGGCGGGTCGCTGGGCGCCTTTCTCGTCTCCAAATATCTGGCCGCCCTGCTGCTCACCCTGCCCAGCCTGATTCTGGCCGGGGCGGTGTTTTACTCCGGCAGTCCGGTCCCGCTTCTTTTCCTCGCCTTTCTTCTGTCTCTGGGGGCCTTCGGGCTGATGCTGGCTCTCGCCGCCTGGACGGGCTCCGCCGCCGGGGCCCAGCGGTGGGGAAACCTGCTGGTGCTGCTCTCCCTGGTGCTGGGGGGGACACTCTGGCCCCGGCACCTGCTGCCCGGTCCCCTCCCCATGCTGGGCCGGCTGACCCTCCCCTATTACGCGGCGCTGGGGCTGGAGGCCGCCTCCCGCGGCGCGGGCCTGCCCCAGCTGGCGGCTGTGCTCTGGCCCGTCCCTGTGATGGGGGCGGCGGGCATCGCCCTGGCTGTCCCCCTTCTGCGCCGGCGCAGGGACCGGCACAGCTCCGCGGGAACCTCCGCGCTTTCCGCCGCGCCGGACGCCCCCGCCGCCTTTCTCCCCACCGGTCTGTTCCGCCGCACGGCGGGTCTGGCTCAAATCAAGCTGAAGGCCATGTCAGGGGGCTGGGCGGGACTGGCGGTGATGACGGCGGCCGCCCTGCTGTGCGGGCTGTCCGCCGCCTGCGCCCAGCAGGGCGGGGCGGCAGAGCTGCGGCTGGCCGTATGCGATCTGGACGGCAGCGCCCTGTCTCAGGAGCTCACCGGCCGGCTGGAGTCCCGGGGCGGCCTGTCTGTCACGTTATGTACCCCGGAGGAGGGCAGCCGCCTTTTGCTGCTGGGGGAAACGGAAGGCCTGCTCACCATCGGCTCAGGCTACGAGCAGGCTCTGGGCGCCGGAGAACAGACGCCCCTGCACTATGAGGGGGCCTCCTCCTCCGTCTCCGCCCAGGGTGTGCGGGAAATTGTGGCCGGTCAGGTCGCCGTCCAGCGCAGCCGCCTGCGGGCGCCTGATATGGCCCGGGAGCTTCTGGGCCGCCCCCTCTCTGAGGCGGAAATCTCCCTTCTGTCAGAGGAGATTTCCGCTGCGGAGGCCGCTATGCCGGCTTTGTTCCAGATCTCCGGTTCGGGCGGCGCTCTTGCCGCCGAGCCCTTCTCCCCCAGCCAGCTCAGCTTTGCCGCCCTGGCCGCGCTGCTCTCCCTGTTTACCGCCGCCCCCTGGTGCGGCAGTGCGGAGGGCCGGCAGGCCGAGCGGCGGATGGCCTCCCTGCCCCGGGGCCGGCTGCTGTCCTATGGCAGCGACTGTCTGGCCGTGGGCGCCCTGGCGCTGGTCGTCACACTGGCCGCCCTGCTGCCCGGCGGCGGTCTGGACGGCTGGACCCTGATTGCATCCGCTGCTTACGCCCTGTGCGGGGCGGCGCTGGCGCTGGCGCTGGTCCGCTTTACCGCCCAGGAGGGGCGGGTGGATGCCCTGGCCCCCTTCCTGGCCCTGATCCTCTGCCTGCTGGGCGGATGTTTCCTGGATCTGTCTCAGCTTTCCCCCACCGCAGCCCGTCTGGCGCTGCTTACGCCCCCGGGGCTGGCCGTCCGTGCGGCCCAGGGCAGCCCCGCCGCCGCGGCAGCTCTGCTGCTGGCCGGCGCGGCTCTGCTGCGGCTGGGAATGCCCCGCCGGCGGGCCTGATATTACTTTTGCTGCCGCGCGGCTTTTGCCGCGGGAAGATAACCAACAAAAAAGGAGCGATTGAACATGGCATTTTTTGATGAACTGGGCGCAAAGCTGTCCAAAACCGGTCAGATGACCATGCAGAAGGCCAACGAGCTGGCCGACATCACCAAGCTGAACCTGCGCACCAGCGAGCTGAACAAGTCCATCCAGGAGATGTACGCCAAGGTGGGCGAGCAGTATTACAACCTCTACGGCGGCCAGCCCGAGGAGAGCATGGCGCAGTTCTGCGCGGAAATCTCCCGTGCAAAGGCTGAGATCGAGCAGATCCGTCTGGAAATTCAGCGCATCAAGCAGATCAAGGTGTGCCCCAGCTGCGGCTATGAAAATCCCAGCGACGCCAGCTTCTGCTGCAAGTGCAGCGCGGCTCTGCCTGTGATTCCCCCCAAGGAGGAGGCCGCCCCCGCCGCCGGCCGGCTGTGCCCCAGCTGCGGCGCGCCCGCCTCTGACACCGCGCAGTTCTGCACCAAGTGCGGCTGCAAGCTTCAGTAACCCCTTTCCTCCGCTGCGGGCATATGCCCGCAGCGGAGGAGGCTGGCAAAAAATTGATAATCTGGCGTTTTATCCTCCAGACAGACAAAACACCCGCAGGAACGTGTCTTTGCACCGTTCTTCCCGCGGGTGTTTTCTCATCTTTTTCGGCTTCTCCGGAGATGCCCGGCCGAAGAAAGGCGGTCTCAGCTCTCCATATGACGGCCCAAAAAAGCGGCAATGGACTGGGCCAGCTTGTACTCCACTTCTCCCGTCTCCAGCTCCCCCTCTGTGCCGGCAAACAGGACGCATCCCAGCACGTCCCCCTCGGACAGAACCGGGGCCGCCACACAGAGAAAATACTTTTCCCCGTCCATGCACAGGGGGACGGGGCTCTCGCCCGGCTTGTACTGGTAAATCTGTCTGCCCTCCATCAGCCGCTCCAGCTCGGCGGAGACCGGTTTGTCCTGCAGCTCTCTGCGGGGGACACCGGCCACCGCAATGCAGCTGTCCCGGTCGGTGATCACCGTCAGCCGGCCTGTGGTGCGGTTGAGCGTCTCGCTCAGCTGGCCGGCAAAATCGGCCAGCCCGCCCATCAGGGAATACTTCTTAAAAATGACGCCGCCGTCCTTATCCGTGTAAATCTCCAGCGGGTCACCCTCCCGAATCCGCATGGTCCTGCGGATTTCCTTCGGGATTACCACCCGGCCCAGGTCATCAATTCTCCGCACGATTCCTGTTGCTTTCATCGATTCAACCCTCTCTTTATTTGTGACTGTGTCAACGCGGTTGTTTCCCGCCTGTATTGGGATATCTCCTATCTTGCGCCGACATAAAAATATCCATTTTTGACACGAATATCTGTCTGCCCCATTATTATCCGCAGTTTAATATGAGTTATTCGATGCAAAAACAGGTGGATTATGGAAGGTATACGCTTTCTTTTAAAGGCAAAAGGTGTGTAACTGGGCATAGCCGTACCGTCGTTCTGCCTCCCGGCGCATCGTCCCTATTCAGGGCTTACCGTCTTTCCCGTGCTTCTGGCGGCAGCTGCCGGAAAATACAAAGAAAAATTCCCGGCCTGCGGCCGGGAATTGCACAGGGGCGGCTCTGCCGTCCCCGAGCATTGAAATGCCGAAGGGTGGAGGCCGCCTCTGGCGGCCGGAACCCAAAAAGGAAGACATCTGCTTTCAGCAGATGTCTTCCTTTTTGGAGCGAGTGACGAGGCTCGAACTCGCTACCTCCACCTTGGCAAGGTGGCGCTCTACCAGATGAGCTACACTCGCAACAGCAGATGTTATTATAGCAGAAACTGAGCCAAAGTCAAGCCCTAAATCAAAAGTTTTTCAAAAAATTCAGGTCCCTTCCGCAGTGGTATCAAAGGTGCGGCACGGGGGCACCAGCGCGGTGTCCCAGGTATAGCCCGCCGTCTGAAATGCTTCATCTGTAAAAAGGGACGGATTCTGTTGTCCCCAGCCGGTCAAATCCAGGTGCCGCCAGAATTCTCCCAATGAGACCACATTCCAGAAGTGGGGCTCACCTGCCTGCGTGCCCTGCACCACCTGGCACGGAATGTCCAGATACTGGCACACCAGGGCCATAGCCAAGGCCAGCCCCTCGCTATCCGCGCCGCCGGTAAGCAGCGCGTGATAGGCGGTCGAACCTCCGTCCGGGACGTATCCCCCCGCATTCAGTACCGCCTGGCCGGCGGTCAGTATCTGGCTGCGGATCTCCGTGTGCGGAGCGGCCTGGCGGCTGAGCTGCTCGGCCTCCTGCTCCGCCAGGGCCTGGCGCCGCTTCAGCTCCGGGAGTTCCAGGGGGTAGGAGAGCACTACCTCTACGATGCGCTGCTGCCCGCTGTCCGGATAGAGGGAAACCGTGGCCTCCGGCATGCCCAGGGCGGCGCTGGGATTGGCATAGTAGGCCTGCCGCATCAGATCCAGAATGTAGTCGGTATCTCCGGAAAAATAGCTGATGCGCAGCACGCACTCCGTGGCAAAAGCCGCCAGGGCCTCCTCCAGCTCGCCGCGGATGGCAGAGGTGCCCGTGGCGGAGACAATGGAATCGATCTGCTCCTTGGTACGGCGGTACGTGATTTGGACGTCCGCCTCGCAGTAGGTAACCACCGAGCTGACGCTGTACTTGATGAACTCCACGGCATAGGCGCCCAGCGGGTCCTCCTGGACCACCTCCAGACAGGCGGCCTCCAGGTCGGCCTCCACATCCTCGGCGTCCACATAGAGACGGATGGAGCCCTCTTCCGTGCCCTGGGTGATGAAATAGAGCAGGGCATTGACCAGCTCCTGATAGCTCTCCGCCCGCAGGGTGGAGGAATCCCCCTCCGCCGTGGGGGCCATATTGTGGGTGGTAACGGACACATACTCCCGATTCAACAGGGACGCACACCCGGACAGCAGCGTACAAAGGGCGGTCATCCCCGCCAACAGCCGCATTTTCAAGGTCGTGTCCCCCCTTCCGGCGGCTGGGGCTCAGTACCCCAGCGCTTCATCCACCAGCAGAATTTCCATCTTTTTTACCGTATTGGGTTTGCCCCAAAGCACCACAAGGGCCCGGCAGATCCGATCCGGGCTGCTGCAGTCATAGCAGCGGTCCCCCTTGACGGCGCAGGGGGTCTTCCGGTTCAGCCGCTGGGCATTTTTCGGCGCGGCAATATTCCGGGCCCGCCAGAGTGCAGACTCATAATCCGGGGCCAGCTTGTTGGAACCCACCACCAGATAGACCGTCTCGTGGCCGAACAAGGTGGAGGCAACCCGGTTTCCATTGCCGTCGATGTTGATGATCTCCCCCGTCTCAGCCAGGCCGTTGACCGAACTGATGTATACCTGGGTGTCCATCGCCTCCTGCACGGACCCGCCCTCCCAGTGCCAGATGACCTGGTTGTGGGCGGACAGCCTTGGGTACAGCCCCATCTCCTGCACGGTGACGGACCCGCCGATGGCTACCGTCTGTCCGTCGATCTGGCTGTCCAGATAGTCAGCCGCCGCCCGGGCATCGGCAAACCGGCGCACGGAATACCCACGCCCCTCCAGCCGGGCGCAGAGCTTCTCCATATTGACCATAGCGTTACCCTTCCTTTCGGGATTCGGTCGGGAGCCTTACAGCTCGTTTTTCTGATAGATATGAAAGCCGCTGCCCAGCACCTCGTGGGCAGAACAGACGATGAGAAAAGCGTTGGGGTCAATATCCTTCACAAGCTGCTTGAGCTGAATGACCTGACGGCGCTTGACCGCCACCATCACCACCTGTTTTACGTCCCCTGACCAGGCGCCGTGCCCCTGAAGCAGGGTGATGCCCCGATCCAGCTTCTGGATAATGGCGGCGGCAATCAGGCTGTACTGGTCGCTGATGATATAGGCCACGTCGGACTTGTCCAGCCCATAGATCACATTGTCCATGGCCAGAGTGGAGACATACAGCGCCACCAGGCCATACAGCGCCTGGTCCAAATCCCCGGCGGTCAGCGCGGAAATGCTGATGATGGTCAAATCCAGCGCCAGCATCAGCCGCCCCATGGGAAGCCACTGGAAATGGAGCTTCAGCAGCCGGGCGCCCAGGTCGCTGCCGCCGAAGGAGCCGCCCTGCCGCAGAATGATGCCCATGGTGGCGCCGTTGGCCAGCCCGCCGTAAATACAGGCCAGAAGCGGCTCCACCGGCTCAAACTGAAGAAACGCACCGAAAAAGTCGATGCTCAGGGAGCTGGTGACCATGGTGATAAGGGAGTTGAGCAGCATCACCCCGCCAAAAAACCGCCACCCCAGCAGGAACAGCGGGATGTTGAAGAGGATAATCAGCACACCGATGGGCGGGAACCCAACCACCCGGTTGATAATCTGGGCGATCCCGGTGATACCGCCGTAGGCAATGTGGTTGGTGACATAAAACCAGTTGAAAAACAGGGAGTTGAGCAGGGTAACAGGCAGAATAATCAGCAGAGGTCGAAGGGGCGGAAGCTTCATTTTCTCTTTCATAAGAAACTCTCCTCCGGCCGCCGGGAGGAGCTGCAGCTGTCACCGGCGGCTATGTCGAAAAAACCGTGCGCCTGGGAACATCCCACTTCAGCTTACCACAATCCGCGCCGCGGGGCAAGGGCTCCCCCTAAGAAAAGCCCGGTTACAGGTCGTTTTGCTGGTAGCGGCGAAACCCGTTTCCCAGCACCTCGTGGGCGGGACAGACGATGAGGAAGGCCTCCGGGTCAATCTCCTTCACGGTGCGCTTGAGGGCGACAATCTGCCGCTGCTTAAAGGCCACCAGCAGCACCCGCTTATCCTCCCCCGTCCAGCCGCCGGTGCCGTTGAGAATGGTAACCCCCCGCTCCATGTCCCGTATCACGGCGTCGTTGATTTTCTTGTATTCCGGACTGATGATGTATGCCACCTTGGCGTTATCGATGCCATAGAGCACCTGATCCATGACAAAGGAGGACAGGTAGAGCGTGACCACACCGTACAGGGCGCTGTATATGCTGCGGAAAACCAGGGCCACCGCCGCGATTACCAGCAGATCCACCAGCATCAGCAGCTTTCCCATGGGCAGCCAGGCCAGCTTCAGCTTGAGCAGCCGGGCGATCAGATCCGTGCCGCCTGTGGTGGCGCCCTGGAGAAAGATTATCCCCAGGGACAGGCCGATGATGACGCCGCCAAAGACACAGGCCAGAAACGGCTCCATGGGCTGAAAGGTATAAAACATATGGAGCAGATCAACGAAGACGGAGGAAACCAGCATGGCGTACAGGGAGGAGACCAGCAGGTGTCCCCCCAGCAGCCGCCAACCCAGTAAAAACAGGGGAATGTTCAGCAGGATGACCGCCGTACCGATGGGAATGCCCGGAATAAAATGGTTGATGATCTGCCCTACGCCGGTGATACCGCCAAAGCCAATCTGATTCGGCTCATAGCACCAGTTGAAGCCCACGGCGTAAATCGCCGAGGCCAGCGTAATCCACAGATAGGCGATAACATTCTTTTTTACAGCACCCATAGCAGCCATCCTTTCCCTCTTAATCATCCAGCAGCGTCATCTGTTTTTCTCCCCGATCCTCCTCCTTCAGCAAAGCCCCCACAGCGGGCAGGCTGCGTCCCCGATAGCGGGCGGCGTTGACAATAGAGGTCTCGGCCAGCGGCAGCACCCGCTCCACCCGGTACTTGGGCTTGAGGGTCATCACGTTGACCCCCTGGGTGGTGCGGGTCGTTTTGGGGTTGAGCGCGGCGGTGTGGAAGATCAGGCACCGCCCCTCGGTCGAAATCACGGCGGCCTCGAAGTCCTCCCGCACCAGGAAGGCGGACACCAGCGGCGCCTTGTCGGAGTATGCCCCGGTGAGCTTTTTCCGCCGGGTCTGGGTGCGGTAGGCGCTCAGCTCCACCCGGGCCGCCTTGCCGTTGTCAAAGAAGAAGAGCAGCTGGCCCGTGTAGTCCCCGGGGATGCAGGCCCATACGGCCCGCTCCTCCGCCTCCATGCCCAGCTTGGTGGGCAGGTAGTCCCCCAGGGCGCTGGCCTTGGTGTCCTCAAAGTCGGACAGGCGGGTCTTATAGCACTGCTGCTTGTCGGTAAACACCAGCAGCTCGTCCCGGTTTGTGGCCTCCCACTGCAGGAAGGGGCCGTCCCCCTCCTTGTACTTCTGATCGCTGGCCATCCGCAGGGACTGCTGGGTAATCTTTTTCAGATAGCCCTCCCGGGAGAAGAACAGGTGGACGGGATAGTCGGGGACCTCCTCCTCAGCGGTCAGCAGCTCCTCTGTCTGATGATCGTAGACAATATCCGTGCGCCGGGGGACGGCGTATTTCTTCTTGACCTCCTCCAGCTCGCCGATGATGATGCCCTGAATCCGCTTGGGGGAGCTGACCGTGTCCTCCAGATCGGCGATCTCGTCGGACAGGGCGTCCACCTCCTGGGTGCGCTTGAGGATGTACTCCTTGTTGATGTTGCGCAGACGGATGTCGGCCACATACTCGGCCTGTACCTGGTCGATTCCAAAGCCGATCATCAGGTTGGGCACCACCTCGGCGTCCTCCTCGGTGTCCCGGATGATCTGGATGGCCCGGTCGATGTCCAGCAGAATGCGCCGCAGGCCGCGGAGCAGGTGGAGCTTCTCCTTCTTTTTATTCATGGAGTAGTATACCCGCCGGCGCACCGACTCCATCCGCCAGGCCACCCACTCCTCCAGGATCTCCCGCACCCCCATCACCCGGGGCATGCCCGCAATGAGGATATTGAAGTTGCAGGACTGGCTGTCCATCAGGGGGGTGGACTTGAACAGCCTGGCCATCAGCTTGTCCGGGTCGGTGCCCCGCTTCAGGTCGATGGTCAGCTTCAGGCCCGTCAGGTCGGTCTCGTCCCGCATGTCGGCGATTTCCCGGACCTTCCCCGCCTTAATCAGCTCGGCCACCTTATCCATAATGGCCTCGCTGGTGGTGGAATAGGGAATTTCGTACACCTCAATCAGGTTTTCCGCCTTGTTATAGCGCCATTTGGCGCGCACCCGGAAGGAGCCCCGGCCGGTGCGGTAGATCTCTCCCAGTGCGGCGGCGTCATACAGCAGCTCGCCGCCGGTGGGCAGGTCGGGGGCCTTCAGGGTGGTCATGATGTCGTGGTCGGGATTTTTCAAAAAGGCAATGGTGGTGTCGCACACCTCCCCCAGGTTAAAGCCGCACAGATTGCTGGCCATGCCCACGGCGATGCCCTGATTGGCGCTGACCAGCACATTGGGGAAGGTGGTGGGCAGCAGGGTGGGCTCCTTCATCTTGCCGTCGTAGTTGTCCACAAAGTCCACGGTGTCCTGGTCAATGTCCCGGAACAGCTCGGCGCAGATGGCGTCCAGCCGCACCTCGGTGTACCGGCTGGCGGCCCAGGCCATATCCCGGGAGTACACCTTGCCGAAGTTGCCCTTGGAGTCCACAAAGGGGTGGAGCAGGGCGCCGTAGCCCCGGGACAGGCGGACCAGGGTGTCATAGATGGCGGCATCGCCGTGGGGGTTGAGCTTCATGGTCTGGCCCACCACGTTGGCGCTTTTGGTTCGGGCCCCGCCCAGCAGCTTCATCTGGTACATGGTGTACAGCAGTTTGCGGTGAGAGGGCTTGAAGCCGTCGATCTCCGGAATGGCCCGGGAGACAATCACCGACATGGCATAGGGCATATAGTTGAATTCCAGCGTCTGCGTGATGGGCTGCTCCAGCACCTCGGGCCGCAGGCCCATCACGTTGGGATTGTTCACTTTTGGCTTTTTTTCCTCAGGGGATTTCTTTTTCGGCATGGGTATCAGTCCTTATCATTTAAAACAACATTTATCAAAAAACTTTGCATTTCTGACCGTTCGGGCACAGAACCGGAAACCATGTTCGCTACCCCAAGCGGATTTCATGGCTGTTTGGGGGCATATTGCTGCCCAAAGGGCGTGGCGGCCAGGCCGCCCGCCCCGGTCTCCCGCAGGGAGCGGGGCAGGGACTGCCCCACCTCCCGCATGGCGTCCAGCACCTGGTCCGGGGGGACCCGGCTCTGGATGCCGGCCAGGGCCATTTGGGCGGCGGACAGGGCGTCCATGGCGCCGATGACATTGCGCTTGACGCAGGGCACCTCCACCAGCCCGCCCACCGGGTCGCACACCAGCCCCATCAGGTTTTTCACCGCCATGGCGCAGGCGTGGGCCATCTGCTCCGGCGTGCCCCCCTGAAGGTGGACCAGAGCCGGGGCGGCCATGGCGGCGGCGGAGCCGATCTCCGCCTGACAGCCCCCCTCCGCCCCGGAGATGGAGGCCCGGGCGGCAATGATCATGCCAAAGCCGGAGGCCACGTACAGTGCCTGCACCAGCTGCTCCTCCCCCGCGCCGAACTGCCGGGCATAGGGCAGCAGCACAGCGGGCAGCACCCCGCAGGCCCCGGCGGTGGGGGCGGCCACAATGCGCTTCATACAGGCGTTGCACTCCCCCATGCGCAGCGCCCCCGCCATCACCTGGGACAAAAAGGGGCCGCACAGAGTGTCCTCCCGCTGGGCGTACCGGGCCATCTTTCCCCCGTCGCCGCCGGACAGGCCGCTGTGGGAGCGGTCCTGCTCCTGATAGCTCTGATCCGACTGGATCATGGCCGCCAGCATGGCCCGCATCCGCTCCCAGGACTGCTCCGGGGTGATCCCCTGGGTGCGGCAGTCGGATTGGCGAATGTCCTCCCATAGGGGCAGGCTCTGCGCCGCCGCGTCCTGAAGCATCTGCTCAATGGACGAAAATTCAATCATGGCCGCTCCTCCTCTTCCGGGGCATAGCAGGTCACCCGCAGGATGCCGGGCAGGCCCCGGATCTCCCGGGCCGCCTGGGACGGGATGGGCTGGTCGCACTCGATGACCATCACGGCGCTGCCGCCCCGGCCGCCCCGGTTGAGCTGCAGTGTGGCCACATTCAGCCCGCAGCGGGCCAGCACGCCGGTGACCTGGCTGACGCAGCCGGGCTGGTCGGTGTTGTGGACCACCAGGGTGGGCAGATCCCCGCTGAAGGAGGTGTGGAGCCCGTCCACCTGAAACACCCGGATGCGTCCGCCTCCCGGCGAAGAGGCCCCCACCTCAATTCTGCCCCCCTCCCGGCCCTCCAGCCGCAGCAGGGCACTGTTGGGGTGGACGTCCCGCAGGGCGCAGGTTCCAAAGGTGAAGTCCAGCCCCCGCTCCCGGGCCAGGGCAAAGCTGTCCGGCACCCGGGGATCGTCGGGCGCCAGGCCCAGCAGCCCGGCCACCAGGGCCTGGTGGGTGCCGTGCCCCTCGCCGGTGGAGGCGAAGGAGCCGTGGAGCAGCAGCTGGGCCCGGACGGGCTCCTGGCCCAGCAGGGCACGGGCCATGCGGCCGATGCGCACCGCCCCCGCGGTGTGGGAGCTGGAGGGGCCCACCATCACGGGGCCCAGGATGTCAAACAGATTCATGCAGTTCCTCCTCCGCCAGACGGCCGGTTCCTTCCGCACATACGTCATCCCACAAGCAGAGCCGTGCAGCCTGCACTGCGCCGGCCGCTGGAGGGGATCGGCATATGGCAGCTCTCTTTATGAAATATCCGCCAAATCCAGATATTTATACCCGTTATCTGCAATATGGGTCTTCCGCCCCTGGAGATCGTCTCCCAGCAGCAGGTCGAACACCTGGGCGGTGCGCTCCACGTCCTCGGGCATGACCTTGATGAGCCGGCGGGTCTCCGGATTCATGGTGGTCAGCCACATCATATCCGGCTCGTTCTCGCCCAGACCCTTGGAGCGCTGCACATCGTATTTTTTCCCCTCCAGAGAGGCGACGATGTCGTTTTTCTCCTTGTCGGAGTAGGCAAACCAGGTCTTCTCCTTACAGGTAATCTCATACAGGGGGGACTCGGCGATATACACATAGCCCTTTTGAATCAGGGTGGGGGTCAGGCGATAGAGCATGGTGAGGATCAGGGTGCGGATCTGGAAGCCGTCCACGTCGGCGTCGGTGCAGATGACAACCTTGTTCCACCGCAGGCTGTCCAGATCAAAGGCCGCCATATCCTTGGCCCGCTTGTCCTGCACCTCCACGCCGCAGCCCAGCACCTTCAGCAGGTCGGTGATAATTTCGCTTTTGAAGATCTTGCCGTAGTCGGCCTTCAGGCAGTTGAGAATTTTGCCCCGCACGGGCATAATTCCCTGGAATTCCCCGTCCCGGCTCATTTTCACGCTGCCCATGGCCGAGTCGCCCTCCACGATATAAAGCTCCCGCTTGGACACATCCTTGGTGCGGCAGTCTACAAACTTCTCCACCCGGTTGGAGATGTCCATGGAGCCGGTGAGCTTCTTCTTGATGTTCAGCCGGGCCTTTTCCGCCGTCTCCCGGGATCGCTTGTTGATGAGCACCTGCTCGGCAATCTTCTGGGCGTCCTGGGGATTTTCAATGAAGTAGACCTCCAGCTGGGCGCGGAGGAATTCGGTCATGGCCTCCTGAATGAACTTGTTGTTGATGGCCTTTTTGGTCTGGTTCTCATAGGAGGTCTGGGTGGAGAAGTTGTTGCTCACCAGCACCAGGGCATCCTGGATGTCCGGAAAGGTAATTTTGCTCTCGCTTTTGGTGTACTTGTTCTGTCCCTTGAGCCAGCTGTCGATGGCGGAGACGAAGGCGGACTTCACCGCCTTCTCCGGGGAGCCCCCGTGCTCCAGCCAGGAGGAGTTGTGATAGTGCTCGACAACCTGCACCTTGTTGGAAAAGCAGAAGGCCACCGACAGCTTCACCTTGTACTCCGGCTTGTCCGCCCGGTCCCGGCCCTTCCGCTCCGTCTGCCAGAACACCGGCTGGGTCAGGGGGTCCTCCCCGGCCAGCTCCGCCACATAGTCCTGGATGCCGTTTTCATAGCGGAAGTCGGTGGTCTCAAACTTCCCGCCCACCTGATTGCGAAAGCGGAAGGTGACCCCCGCGTTGACCACGGCCTGGCGCTTCATCACGTCCAGATAGTACTCCACCGGGATGTCAATATCGGTGAATACCTCCAGGTCGGGCTTCCAGCGGATTGTGGTGCCCGTCTTCCTGCCCCGGCTGGTGGGCTCCTTTTTCAGCCCGCCGATATTCTCCCCCTTTTCAAAGTGAAGGGAGTATTGATACCCCTCCCGCCAGACGGTGACGTCCATATACTCGCTGGCATACTGGGTGGCGCAGGAGCCCAGGCCGTTGAGCCCCAGGGAGTACTCGTAGTTGTCCCCGCTGTTGTTGTCATACTTGCCGCCGGCGTACAGCTCGCAGAACACCAGCTCCCAGTTGTACTTCTGTTCCTTCTCGTTCCAGTCCACCGGGCAGCCCCGGCCCTGGTCCTCCACCTGGATGGACTTGTCCTCAAAGCGGGTGACGGTGATCAGGCTGCCGTGGCCCTCCCGGGCCTCGTCGATGGCGTTGG
>JAHYYS010000043.1 GCA_019424865.1 bacterium | reverse complement strand
TGAGGTGCTTGTGTCCGGACGGGCGTACGGGTTCGACTCCCGTCAGCCGCACCAATAAGAAGCCCCGAAAGTCCTGTATTTACAAGGCTTTCGGGGTTTTGCTATTTCTCAAAAATCTGTCTTGGGCATTATTTGGGCATTATTGCGATTTTTTCTTTAATCTGGACACAAGAGAATCCGCCACCGCTGGGCTCGCAGTTGGCGGGCCGCCCTGCGGGCGGCATTTTTCTCGGTTAAGAAATATCGATTTTAACCGTCCCTTCCATCGGAGTGTCCTGCGGGGTACTCCGATTTTTATTTTTTAAATTGTTCTGAGATAATTGTACGGAGATGGACAACTTTTTGCGCATCCCCCCTATATTGTAAAAAGTGCGCTTGTGTACTTTCAAAGGAGCATTCCTGCGCAATTCCCGGTCTGTGGACGGAAATTTATATGCCACTCGGCACGCGATCCAGAAGGCCCGGTTTTTCTCTTTCAATTACCTGCGCCCTTTTTACAAATATATGCCATGAGGTAGCAAGCCCGCTTTGCTGGGGCCGCAGTTGGCGTACTGCCCCTGCAGGCAAATCGGACTTTGGGGGATTGAGTCCTTGGTTGTCCGCTGTGTACGAGCAAGAAGCTGCCTTCGAAGACAGAAGACAGCTTCTTACTTTGCTTATGGCTGTTCCAGAGGCAGACCAGATAGCAGAATAAATGGCCTGCCTGCGGCAAGTTGCAGCATATTTGACAGCTATGGCTTAATGGAGATGCGTTTCAAGGTATAATACTCACTCAAAGACCACTTAGATTGATCACAGCCAAGGCCGGACTGCTTAATTCCGACGTGGGGCGTATACACATTGCCGGAGGCGCCGTTGATAAATACATCGCCCGACTCAAAAGTCTCAAAGGCCTTTGCAATGGCCCGGGCATCGTGTCCCCATAAATAAGAGGCCAGGCCCATATCTGTGTCAATAGCCTGCTGAAGCACGCGATCAAAATCACTGTATGGCTGAACTGCAATGATCGGGCCAAAAATCTCCTCCTTGCAGACCCGCATGGAATCCTTTACATCGATCAGCAGCGCAGGCGTCACAAAATGCCCCTTTTCCATACCAGCCGGAATCTTTCCGCCCTTCACCAGTTTTGCGCCGCCTGAAACAGCTTCTTGGATCAGCGCAAGAATGCGATCCCTTGCCTGCCGGTTGATCATAGGACCCATTACAATGTCACCCTCGTCTTTCCATTTACCAACAGTGACACAGTCCATTTTCTCTTCCACCAGCTTGCAGAAGCGTTCGTACAAGCTTTCGTGCACATAGATACGGTTGTAGTCTGTACAGTCCTGGCCGGAGTTGGAAACTTTGGTGGCAACAACATTCTGTGCAATGGCGTCCAGCTCGTCAGCACAGTCGTGCATGATAATAACCGGGGCATTTCCGCCCAGTTCCAGGGAATAATTTTTGATGGAAGTGGAGCCCTCTTTCATGACCTGTACACCAGTGTCGCTGGAACCAATCAGCGTGATCATGCTGGGAATTTTGCTCTGGTTCAGAGCCCGGCCCACTTCACTGGCCTTTCCGACAACAATATTGAGCACGCCGTCCGGCAGACCGATCCGCTTGGCAATCTCACCGTAGTGAAGCGAGGCCAGACAGGTTTGACTGGAAGGCTTCAGTACAATCGTACAGCCGGAGGCCAGTGCGGGCCCCATTTTCAGCCCCATATTCGCCAGTGGGTAGTTCCAGGCGAGATGGCCTACCACAACGCCGCGCGGGCGGTGCTCCACAACATGGTATACGCCGTGGTCTCTGGCGCCCTTATCCGGGATACTGGTACCGAAAACGCGGCGCGCCTCATCTCCGTAGAAAGTCAGCAGGCCTGCTCCGGCCATAAAATCGCCCACTGCGCTTTTGTAGGGTTTTCCGGACTCCATGGAGTCCAGCTCCACCAGCAAATCCTGGTCCTTATAAAGTTCAGCCTGAAATTTTTGCATCCATGCAATCCGCTCGTCCACAGAAGTTCGGGACCAGGTGGAAAAAGCGAGCTTTGCAGCTTTTAAGGCCTCCTCGGCCTGGGCGGCGCTGGCGCCTCGGAAGCTCTGGATAATAGTTCCGTCAGCAGGGTTTTCTACGTCCAGAACGGAGCCCTCGCCTTCTACAAGCTGACCGCCAATGTATAGTTTGGTATTCATCAGTTTGACCTCCTAAATTTGCAGCGCGGTGATTTTCGTGTATCCCTTAAAATTTAAGGTGCCGGAGAAAAAATTTAGATAAATTCGGGCAGCCCCCAAAGAGAGGCTACAAGCACTCCTTGAAGATGGTATAGACATCATTATAATAGAGCGGAGCCATGCGGCCAATGGTGTCGTTTCCGTATTGGAAGTTTTTCTTCACAACAGTAACCAGTTCTTCTTCAGAAACATTTTTGACGCCCAAGTCTGAAAGCGTTCGGGGCAGCTGGAGCGTATCGTAGAAGAAATGCTCCAATGCCGCAATACCGGAGAGTGCCACCTGTTCTGGATTGGATGGGTCGTTTTCAATGCCCCAGACATCCACCGCATAGTTAACAAATTGGTCCAGATAATTTCGGAAGACATGCCTCATCCAAACTGGGGTTACCACCGCCAGGCCGGCGCCGTGTGGAATATCCCAGTCGCCGGACATCTTGTGTTCCATGGCGTGACAGGCCCAATCCCCATACCGTCCGGGCTTCAAGAAGCCGTTAATCGCCATGGGGGCCAAAAACATCAGATTGCTGCGGGCCTCGTAGTCGGCGGGATCCTGCATGACAGCCGTACCGCAGGTGATTACAGTACGCAAGCCCGCTGTCAGCAGGTTTCTGGCCAGCAGGGAGTCGGGGTTTGGCGTGAAATAGTCCTCGGTCAGGTGGGACGTGATATCGGCAATGCCGCAGGCAGTTTGAAAGGGAGGAATGGTCATAGTCAGTTTGGGATCCAAGATGGCAAACTTGGGCTTGATCCAATCATGCTCCAGACCGCGTTTGGCCTGGATGGATTCTTTGTTGATGACCAGCCCGGCAGTGTTTTCACTGCCAGTGCCGGCAAAGGTGGAGACCACCCCAAGCGGCAGAGGCCTGTGGTCTACCGCTTTCCCCACGCAGTAGTCCCAGGCATCTCCGTCATAGTCCGCGGCCAACGCAATCAGTTTGCCGCTGTCAATGACACTGCCGCCGCCTACGGCCAGGACGAAGTCCAGCTTTTCCTTTTTACACAGGGCTACACCCTCGTTGACCTTTTCAATGCGGGGATTTGGAACTACGCCGCCAAGATCAACCACATATAGACCTGCGTCCCGCATGATAGCGGTCAATTTGTCGATCAGGGGCAGAACAAACGGTTCGCTGACATGGTGGATGAGCACACGGGTGCCGCCGTGTTCTTTGATCAGGTCCGCCACTTGGTTTTCAGCGTCTGTGCCAAAGATCAGATCAGTTTGATTCTTAATAGAAAAGTTAACCATAATTGAACCGTACCTTTCTTGGAGTGGGCCCGAGGTTTAATAGGCCAAACGATAAATATTTACAATATCCTGCTCGTCCAGAGGCCTGATGACGCCAATACGGGTGCCATTGTCCCGGTAATATGGGATTCGTTTTGCCATCTTGTGATAGGTCTCATCGCATACCTCACCCACATGAAATTCCCGGATACGGGAGGGCATGCCGAGGGAGCGGAAGAAGTTCTCAAAGCGGAGGATGGTTTCTTCCGCAGTGGCTTTTGGATTGTCAAAGTCATAGCTGAGGCCAAATACATTGACGCCCAATTTTGCAAACAGCGTCACATCTTCTTCATAGACATAGCGCATCCAAACAGGGGTGATTACAGCCAAGCCGGCGCCGTGGGCGATGTCCCACTCGGCCGACATTTCATGCTCAATTAAGTGACAGGACCAATCTCCAGTGCGCCCGAAACGGATAATGCCGTTAATTGCGAAGGGAGCGGAAATCATAATTTCGGCTCTGGCATCGTAGTCAGTTGGATTTTTCATGACCAGAGGGCCGTTTTTTAAAACTGTTTTCAGGGCGCCAAAGGTCAAATTATCAGAGAAGTCCACATGTTTGGTGCGGGAGAAATAGTTCTCCAGCAGGTGAGAAGTAATGTCGGAAATGCCGGAGGCGGTCTGATATGGCGGGACTGTAAAGGTGAGCTCCGGATTCATAATTGCAAAATCCGGCCGGATGACATCAATGTCATCGGCAGAGCGTTTTAGTTTTTCGTCTGACTTGGTCACAACGGAGGCCCGTGTGGACTCGCTGCCAGTACCTGCGAAAGTGGAAATAGAACCCAGCGGCAGACGCTTGGTCGGGATTGCCTTCTGAAGATAAAAATCCCATACATCTCCGTCATAGACGGCACCCAGAGCGATTCCTTTTGAGCTGTCGATTACACTGCCGCCGCCTACGGCCAAAACAGAGTCGAGATTATGCTCCCGGCACAGTTCGATTCCTTTGTAAATCAGTTCCAGGCGGGGATTGGGAACTACGCCCCCCAGCTCCATGCAAAATAGCCCCGCCTGTTCCAAAATATTGCATACCTTCGAGATGAGAGGACGCACAAAGGGCTCGCCGGAGTGATGAACCAGCACCCTGGTGCCTCCGTAGCGTTGGATAAGTTCCGCGCAGCGCTCTTCGGCTTTATGACCAAATATAAACTCGGGCATTTTACCCAGTGAGAAATCATTCATTGGATGGAAGCCTCATTTCGTTTTTTATTCATAAGCGATGTACTGGGACATCAGATAGAAAACGGACAAATGGAAAGGAGTAGGCCGGCCCGGCTTGTTGACAAGGCGGGCCGGCCTGCCGGAAAGAAAGAGAGAGGTAATCCTGATGATAGTTTATTCTGCGTTGGGGGCAGCTTTTTCCTTGGTCAGGAGGCTGACTACCACCACCGCGATAGCAGCGGGAATCAGACAGACCAGGGAAGTGGGGAAATTGGTAATTCCCAACAGATCCGCCCAAGCGAAGAGGGAGCCCACTATCATGGCCGCAAGGGCGCCATAGCTGGTGGTCCCTTTCCAGAGGCGGCCGGCCATGAACGGAATCATACCGCCAGCGACCCAGATGGTGTACCCGCTGGAAAGAACGCTGATAATATCGTTGGAGGTAAAGGAGAGGATTAAGGCAAAGAGGAAGATCAGAATGGAGACAACGCTGCATGCGTTTCTCATTTTCTTTTCGTCCGGAGTATGGTGCAGTTCGGGAGCGACCACATTGCCATAAGCATCGTATACCAGGCTGGTAACAACAGTCATCACGGTTGTGTCACAGGTAGACATAACTGCGGCAATGATAGCCGCCAGCATCAGTCCGGCAATCCATGTGGGCAGCGATTCCATAATCACAGTAAAGATGATGGAGCCGGCATCGGCCTCCGGGAAAACAGCCATGCCGTACATACCCAGCAGCACGGGGAAAAACGTTACGATTGCCACCAGGACTGCGCCCACAAGGGCACCGCCCACGGCGCTCTTTTTGGAGTCGGAAGAAGCGGTAAGCTGCATACAAGCACCAGAGGTCAAACCATAGATAGCGGTGGGGACACACATGGCGAAAAGGGTGGCCCCGTCAAAGGGGATCCAGTCAAAGTGGTCGGCGGGCAATGTTGCCACTACGGTTTCCCAGCCGCCGCCGGAGAAGCAGCAGAACATTGCAATGATGAGGCCGGCAATGATGATAACAGCCTGCCAGAAGCCAAGGGTAATGGCACCCCACATGCCGGTGACGGTACAATACAGCAAAATAACCAAGACCGAGATGATGGAGCCCAGCAGCGGATCAATGCCCAGATAAGTGAACAGCTGGCGGCCGGCCATGATCTGCCCGCACAATGTGGTGACGCCAACAGCTGAGCCCAGCAGCGCCCAAATCACGGTCATGATTCGGCCGGTTTTGGGGTAGCGGGCGCGGAGATACGTGGGAATGGTCAGATATTTGTTGTCATAGGCCCAGCCAGCTACAAACAGGCCGAATAGAATAAAGGACAATGCGGCTCCAAGGCCATACCAGCCGCCGCCCAAGCCGTAGGTCACGCCATAGGTCGCACCGCCGATGACAATGCCGGTGCCGACGTGGTCACCCAGATAGGAGCTGGCAATCAAATATAGTTTGCCTGATTTGCCGGCAGTCATAAAATCAGTCATAGTTTTGGCTTTGTTTCTGCCGTACCAAGTGATGAACACCATAAACAAGGCATACAAAACCAGCATAAGAATGATAACCATGGATTTTTCTGATGGCATAGTTCTCCCCCCAATTAGAAATGTTGTAATTGCAGACGTTCGAGTGGTTTGTCAAAGCGGCGTCGGGTTGGGGAATGGGGACTTGCTGCGGTCAGAGGGGCAAATTGCGGCCCCTGGCGGTTGTGTCCAGTTTGGACGAACGGAATTTCATTCAGGTTTCGTGATAGCTGTACTTGGTATCGATGGTGTGCTTGAGCCCCTTCTCATTGATATCGGAAGAGAAAGAGGTCGCCATATTCATGTGCTGGCGGCAGAGGTTGAACATTTCCGCGGCATAGTCCACGGTGTTATAGAAGCCCATGTTTTCATAGACCTTGTTCATTTCCTGCTTCATCATGGAGAGGCTGAACAGAGGCGTCTGCGCAATGCGCTGGGCAATCTTCATGGTCTCCTCTTCCAGCTGCTCATAGGGGAAAATCTTGTTGACCAGGCCGGCGTCTTTGAGGTCCTGGGCGGTCCAGAAGTCCCCCAGCAGGCAAAGCTCTCTGGCTTTATTGAAGGGCAGCTTATAGGGAGAAACCGGGAAGCTGGAAATGAAGCCAAGGGCGACCTCCGGGTTGCCCAGCTTGAGCCCCTCGCTGGCGGCAAACACCATATCGCTGAGCATGGCGATGGTGATGCCGCCGCCGATGGTGTAGCCATGGATCATGGTGAGGATGGGTTTGTAGAGATTCCACATTTTCAGCCACAGGGCATTTTCGCTGCGGGTGTCTGCCCTGCGCTCCATCACGTCGGTGATATTGGCGCCGGCCGTCTCCTTCAGGTCAAACCCGGCCGTGAACGCCTTCTCCCCGGCACCGCCAATTACGACAACACTGACGGAATCGTCCGCCGCAATTTTGTCAAAGGCGGCGTGCAGCCCCTGCATGACGGCGTGGTTCATGGCGTTGCGCTTTGCGGGTCTGTTGATGGTCAGCTTGACTACCTTGCCGAACTGTTCATAAAGTAAGGGATTTTCTTCAGCCATACTCTCTATTCCTCCTTTTTTCACACGATGCAAAATTCTTTCGGGGAGACGAAAGTGCTTGTCGTGTCCAAAAGCTGCCGGAACCTGTTTTTTGGACACGGGGAAGCCGGGGGTTGGCTTACTGTCTGGCGCGGAAGGCCCGGATCTCTTGGATCAGTGCGGGAATAACCTGGAACAGGTCGCCCACAATGCCATAGTCCGCCACATCAAAAATAGGGGCGTTTGGGTCTTTGTTGATGGCGATAATAGTATCAGAACCAGACATGCCTGCCAAGTGCTGGACCGCACCGGAAATACCGCAGGCAATATAGATCTTGGGCGCCACGGTTTTTCCGGTCTGCCCCACCTGATGGGCCTGTGGGATCCAGCCGGCGTCCACGGCGGCCCGGGAGGAGCCCACCTGGCCGCCCAGCTCGGCGGCCAGCGCACGGATGTAGCTGAAATTTTCTGCGGCCTTCAGGCCGAAACCGCCGGATACGATAACCTCTGCGTTTTCCAGATCCACAAGGCTGCCGCGGTCCAGGGGGATGGTTTCCAGCAGGTGGGTTCTGGCCGGCGCGGGGACAAGGGGTTCCTGGAGGATCTGTCCGGTGCGGCCGGCGTCAGCGGCCGGCTTTTGAAACACGCCGGGCCGGATGGTGCCGATCTGGGGCCTGGTGTTGGGACAGAGGATGGTGGCCATCAGATTTCCCCCGAAGGCGGGCCGGGTCCAGGCCACATTTCCGCTCTCAGCGTCCAGGGAGATACCTGTGCAGTCGGCGGTCAGGCCGGTGCGCAGCCGGCAGCTGAGCCGGGGGCCGATGTCACGCCCGTGGTTGGTGGCCCCGAGCAGGAGGGCGGAGGGGGCGTATTTCTCCGCCAGCTCCTCCAGCGCGGAGGTATACCGCTCCGTCTCGCGCCAGGCAAATTCCGGGGCGTCCACCACAATCACGCTGTCCGCGCCGTGGGAAATGACCTCTTGCGCCAGCCTGCTGACGCCGTCTCCGATGAGGATGCCCACCAGTTTTTCTCCCGTGGCGTCGGCCAGCATGCGCCCCGGGGTGAGCAGCTCCAGCCCCACATTCGACAAAGCGCCCTGCTTTGTTTCAAGGTATACCCAGATATTGTGATACGAATTCAGTTCTTTCATGAATGGCCACCTCAGGAAATCAGATGCTGCTCCCCCAAAAGCCCAACAAGCTCTCGGGCGGAATCCTCCGGACTTTTACCCTGGATCAGGATGCCGTGCTTGCCGCGGTCAGGGACAAAGGTCTTGCTTACCTTGGTGGGCGAGCCCTTCAGGCCGACCCGGGTCATATCCATGTCCGCAATGTCCGCGCAGTGGATCTCTTCGATGACAGCCCGGCCGGCCGAGATGGTGCTGCGCAGGGTCGCCATGCGGGGTTCCTGATCTGTTTTGGTCACGGTGATCAGGGCGGGCGCCGAGGTGCCGACGACCTCCCAGCCGTCATCCGACTCCCGGCGGACCTGCAGCGCCCCGTCCCGATAGTCCACGGCGGTGGCATATGTAATCTGGGGAAGGCCCAGGTGCTGGGCCATCTCGGGCCCCACCTGGCCGGTGTCCCCGTCAATGGCCTGTTTGCCGCAGAAAATAACGTCGAAGGGACCAAGCTTGCGGGCCACACAGCTGAGAATATAGCTGGTCGCCAGCGTGTCGGAGCCGCCCACCGCCCGGTCTGTCATGAGACAGGCCTGGTCGGCCCCCTTGGCCAGACAGGTCTGCAGCGCCCTCCGGGCCTGGGGCGGCCCCATGGAGACGGCGGTGACCGTGCCGCCCGCCTGTTCCTTCAGCCGGACCGCCAGCTCCAGCGCGTAGGCGTCGAAGGGGTTGACGATACTGGGGACACCCTCCCGGATCAGGGTGTTGGTGACGGGGTCGATTTTAATATTGGTGGTGTCCGGGACCTGCTTGATACACACCAAAATGTTCAGCATGGCTCGCTCCTCCCACTCAGCCCCGGAGCAGATAGCCGCCGACGATCATCCGCTGAATCTGGTTGGTGCCCTCGAAAATTTGGAGCAGCTTGGCGTCCCGGTAGAGCTTTTCGATGCGGTAGTCCTTCATATAGCCGTAGCCGGAAAAGACCTGCAGTGCGTCACAGGTGACGGCCACTGCGGCGTCAGAGGCGGCAATTTTGGCGCAGGAGCTCAGCTTGCCGAAGCCGGGAACCCCTGCCTGGGCCAGCTCGGCGGCCTCGTAGCACAGGGCGCGGGCCCCCTGGATTTTCAGCTCCATGTCGGCCAGCATGAACTGAATGGCCTGGTGCTGGGCGATGGGCTTGCCGAAGGTGATGCGCTCCTTGGCATAGTCCACGGCCAGGTTCAAGGCCTCCTGGGCCAGGCCCACGCTCTCCGCGGCCACGCCGATGCGGGAGTAGTCCAGAATCTGCATGGCCAGATGGTACCCCTTGTTTTCCTTTCCGATGAGGTGGTCGGCAGGGACATGGACCTCGTCCAGAATGACATCGGAGGCGGTGGCCAGGCGGAAGCCCATTTTGTCCTCGTGCTTGCCCACGGAGACGCCCGCCCGCTCCCGCTCCACCAGGAAGCAGGAGATGCCCCGGTGCCCCTGGCTGGGATCGGTTTTGGCGAAGACACAGAAGAACTGGGCGTGGGGGGCGTTGGTGATAAAGCACTTCCGGCCGTTGAGGATGTACTCGTCCCCGGAGCGCACCGCAGTGGTGCGCAGGGCGGAGGCGTCCGATCCGGCGCTGGGCTCGGTCAGGGCAAAGGAGGCCAGGCCGCCGCTGCAGACCGTGTCCACCACATAGCGCTTTTGCGCCTCGGTGCCGGCCATCAGCACCGGGCGGCAGGCAAACTGGCTGGCTCCCAGGGCGTTGGCAAAGCCCACGTCGCCCATGCTCAGCTGTTCGTTGATGATGGCCTGCGTCTGATAGGACAGGCCCAGGCCGCCGTATTCCTCCGGCAGTGCGGAGGCGGTAAAGCCCATCTCGGCCGCCTTCTGATAGAGCTCCATGGGCGTGTCTCCAATGACATCCCACTCAGCGGAGATCGGGCGAATCTCCTTGTCAGAAAATTCTTTCGCCAGATCCTGCAAGTCTTTCTGCTCGTCTGTCAAAATAAAAGTTCCCATTTTTTCTCCTTACTGCGTGATGTTGGTTTGGTGCTGCGTCCTGTCAGGTTTGTTTGCACAGGGGCGCGCCTCCCCGTGCAGATGGGCCCATAGCGGTTCTTTTATTCACTATTCTGTTTGCGATATAATTAAGCAAAGCGCATGCCAAGCATAGGGAAAAAGAAAAATACTGCGGAAGATTATGCGGCTCAGACAAAAAGTATGCTTTTGTTTTGGCTAATTTGCTGCCCTTCTATGGGGGGAGCAGGAGGAATCGCTGTTTTTTCCGTCCCGGAGCGCCGCCTGCACGCTGAAAATATTGTGTCACGGCTGACTGTGCGTGTCACACCTGTGTCAGACATTCGGCGGCGCTTAAATCACGCCGGACTTGCGCAGATCCGCCAGATCCTCCCGGCTCAGGCCCAGAAGGCCACCCAGGATTTCTTCGGTGTGTTCCCCCACCTTGGGGGCGGGGCGATAGGAGAGCTGGGGATGATTGGACATATGAAAGGGGAAGGCCATGTAGGGGACCGGCTCCTCAATGCCGTCCACCTGCTGTTCCAGCAGGAAGCCGTTGGCCAGAAGCTGGGGGTGGTTCCGCAGGCGGGTGGGGGTGGCCACAATGCCCGCGGGGATACCGGCCGCCGTAAAGATGGCGTCCAGCTGGTCGCAGGTCTTATCGGCGGCCCAGGCCTGGATATGATCCATCAGCTCCTGGGCGTGTTCGATCCGGCAGCGGATGTTTCCGATAAACCGCTCCTGGTGGAGAAAGGGGTCGTCCAGGATGGTGAGGAGGTTGTTGTAAAACCGGTTGGTGCCGGCGTGGTAGTTGATCCAGCCGTCGGCGGCCTTTAGGTATCCGAAGGGGGCGCTGTCGTCCCCGCTCTGGGCGGCCTCCTCTCCGTTCAGGGCGGCGTCCGCGATGGAGGTGGTGCGGATCATGGCCGAGCAGGCCAGCATGGAGACGTCAATGTACTGCCCCAGCCCCGTTTTCTGCTTTTCATACAGGGCCAGAACGGTGCCGAATGCCGCATAGACGGCGGCCATATAGTCGTGGATGGGCCCCTTGCTGCGCTCCACATGCCCCTGCTCCACCCGGGTCACCCCGGACTGGGCGGAGATAATGCCGTCGAAGGCCAGCCGGTCCCGCATGGGGCCCCTCTGTCCAAACCCGGTGATGGAAACTGCAATGATCCCGGGGTTGATGGCCCGGAGGGTCTCATAGCCCAGGCCCATTTTTTCCATGGTGCCGGCCCTGAAATTATCCAGGATGACGTCGCATTTGGATACAAGGGCCTTTACCAGCGCAATGCCCTCCGGCGTGCGCAGGTTCGCGGTGACGCTTTTTTTGCTGCGGTTGTAAGGCGGAAAAAAGAGGCTGACCCCGCCGAAGTAGGGGGCTACGGTGCGGCTGACCTCGCCCGTATCCGGCTTTTCCACCTTGATCACTTCCGCCCCCATGTCGGCCAGCAACACGCCGCAGTAGGGGCCGGACACATAGCGGGTCAGATCCAGAACCCGGATGTTCTGAAGAATTCCGCTGTCCATAAAGCAGGTCATCTCCTTTCTTGCTGCAATTTATATAAGCAAGATACGTGCCATCGGGGCCGGAGGCCAGGCAGACAAAAAGACGCCCCGGGCGCTGAAACAGCGCCCAGGGCGTCCTGAGAGGTTTTTAGAGAAGCGGCATGGCGGCGGAGAAAACGGGAGTTACTGCCGGGGCCTGGCGCGCTGTCCCGGCCCGCTCCACACTGCGTCGGCAACGGCGAGCAGGAGATAGAAAAGCAGCGCCCCCACCACCGGGGCCTTATAGACGGAGTAATCAATCTGAAGGGCCTGGACCAGCCAGCCGCAGAAGGCGGTGAAATAGGTGGCCAGGAAGACGCCGCCCTTGTCCGCACACTGGATCAGACTGACCGCCCGGCTGGCCTCCTCCGGCCGGAAGAGCTGGGAGGCGCGCAGGGTCATCAGATTCAGGTTCATCATAAAGGCCATGGTGCCCACGCTGTATCCCGCCCCGATCAAAACGGGGGAGTGGAGCAGATTGGTGACGGTGGTCAGAGACAGCACCAGAATCAGGATGGGCACCCGGTATCGGGTCACGCAGCGGCAGTAGATGGGAAGGGCCAGCCCCGTCAGCAGGGCGCCCACGGTGGCCATGGACAGGATGGCGGCGCTGACGGTGGAATCCCCCATGCCCTCGGAGGCCACAATGGAGGAGACCGTCATCATCTTGGTCTGGGAGCAGATGTACAGACTACACATCAGCAGGAACAGCCCGATGACATTGGGGCGGAGGAGAGACCGGAGCAGAGGGGGCCTGGGGGTGTCCGGCACCCCGGCGGGCGGCGGCTGGCAGGCCGCCGGCTCCACCAGGGCGAAGAGGACCAGAAACAGCGGGATGACGGCGACCAGATGGCCCAGAAACACAAAGTTCCAGCCCGCCAGGCTCAGAAAGCCAGCCAGCTGCTGATACACAATGCCGGCCAGGCCGATGATCACGCTGCCATAGCCCAGAAAACGGATCTGGTCCTCCCCCTCATAATTGCGCAGAATCAGCGCGTTGGCCAGCGGCCCCACCAGCCCGAAGCAGACGCCGTAGACCGCCCGGCAGGCCAGGACCCCGTTTAAATCGGTCAGGAAAAAGGGGAGCGTGCCGCTGATGATATAGACGGGGATGACAAAAAGCAGCAGCGTCCGGTACCGGATGCGCGTCCCGGCCAAATTTCCTGAGAGCAGAATAAAGGGCAGCGCCACCAGGGAGGGGAGGGTGGAGATCAGCAGGACCCTGCTGTACGGCTCGTGAGGGAAGGCGGTGGCCATCACATCAATGGCCGGGGGAATCAGCAGGCCGCCGTTGTTCAAAAACAGAAGGGAATAGATGGCGGCCAGATTGAGGGCCCGGCGCCCCCGGACGCGTTTGCCTGGCGCGCTCATAGGGCGGGGACCGGATAGAAGCCCTCCCGCATGCCGGTGACGATCTGGGCGTCGTGGCTGAAGACGATGCGCTGGGCGACCCGGCGGATCAGCTCCATGCTTTCAAACAGCTGCTTGTCATTGACCACGATGGAGGGCTGAAGGTTGTGATCCAGGTTGACCTGGGAGGTGATGGTGTCGCCCGGAAAGCAGAGAGTCCCCTCCTGGGTGTCCAGCAGGACGCTCTGGGAGCCGCGGGTGTGTCCCGGCGTGAACAGCAGCAGCAGGCCGGGCAGGATCTCCTCCGTGCCGTCCACAAAGCGCCAGCGGAAATAGTTGATCCGCTCCTTGGCATAGTCCTCCGGATGATAATAATTCAGCTCATAGGGGGTGGGATGGCAGGCGGCCTCCCACTCGGCGCGCTGGACATAGATTTTTGCGTTGGGCAGGCGGCAGTTTTGGCCGCAGTGGTCATAGTGGAGGTGGGTGTTGACGACGATGTCCACGTCCTCCGGTTTCCAGCCCATGGCCGCCTGGAGGGCGGCGGGCAGCTCCTCCTGGGGATAGCGGTGGGCCCAGGGCTTTTTGACGGTGTCCACCTCATAGGCCCCGGTATCAATGACAACCTTATGTACGCCGTCCGTGGCCGCAAGGCTGACATAGGGGACATGAATCGTATCGCCGTAGGGCCAGCTGCGCGTGATGGTGGTGCGATCCACATGACCGCCGCCCAGAATCATAGTACATACCTTCCATTTGCTCATGATGCGATGCGCCGTGAGGCGTCTTTCCCCCCAATTCTGAAAGATGATATCAAGACTATAACACCGCACACACCAAAAATCAATTCAATATGTCTCAATCTGTGCATCTTTTTTTGAGATAGTGAGAAATGAAAACAATTTTGCTGTGTCAAATAAAGGGAAAAAGATAGAAAATATAATGGTATGTGCCATTTGTGTGTCACATGAAAGTAAGTTGACACACCAGGTGTGCTATGATACAATAGCGCCATAGAGGGGGTGTCGCGATGTCCAAGGAGGAGAAGATGTTCCGGCTGCGCAAAGCATATGAGCAGGATCCGCTCACCAGCCTGGAGGGGCTGCGCGAGACGGTGGCGAAGTCCTGGATCCGCTCCCGGAACAAAAATATCAGCACGCAGTATCCCATCACCAAGGGGAAGTACGACGGGGCATTTCAGGGGATGCGGGCGGTCAACCGGCGGCCGGTGCTCTTTGAATATATTTTTTCCTGTGCGGAGAGCGCCTACCGGGAGAACGGCCGCCGGGCCCCGCTGGTGGTGCTTATTACCGACGCCCGGGGCAATGTGATTCGGCTGTACGGCAAGGCGGAGCAGATTGACGCCCTGCGGCAGATCGGCATGACGGAAAATGCCGCTGTTTCAGAGGAGGCCATCGGCACCAATGCCGTGGGCACCTGCCTCTACACCAGAAAGCCGGTCTACATCCACCGGGAGGAGCACTATAAGGACGTGCTTTGCCCTTATACCAGCTATGCGGCCCCGATTTATGACGAGCACAACGAGATTGCCGCCGTGTTCGCCATGCTGTCCACCGAGCCGGAGGTGGACACCACGCTGCTCAATCTGGTGGCCCAGACCGCCAACAGCATCGGCAAGGAGTGCCAGATCTATCACCTGAATCACGACCTGCATGATCTCCAGACCAACATGGACCGGCTGATCAACACCTTTAACTTCGGCGTTGTCCTGCTGGACGAGCGGGCCCGCATTGTCAAGGCCAACAGCATTGCCCGGTATTTCCTTCTGATGTATGAGTATGAGCTGATCGGGCAGCCCATCACCAGCTTTATCAGCCCCCAGGACATTGACTTTCCCGTGCTGGAAAACGACATCTATGACCAGACCGTCTGCATCCACTCCGGTGAGGTCAAGACCTTCCTGTTTCAGACCTCGGTCTACCTGACCAACACCTGGGACGGCCAGCGGAACTACATTCTGGTCTTTCACAAGGCCATAGACAAGCTGCACGAGGCCGGCGGGGCGGCGCCCACCACAGCCAAGTGGCATTTCAACGACATTGTGGGCACCAGCCACCCCCTGATGGAGGCCATCAATCTGGCCAAGATCGCCAGCAAGACCAGCTGCACCGTTTTAATTACCGGGGAGAGCGGCGTGGGCAAGGAGCTGTTTGCCCAGTCCATCCACAACGCCAGCTCCTGTGCCAACGGCCCCTTTATTGCCGTCAACTGCGGCGCCATTCCCAAGGGACTGGCGGAGAGCGAGCTGTTCGGCTATGAAAACGGCGCCTTTACCGGCGCCAAGAAGACGGGAATGCCGGGGAAATTTGAGCTGGCCAACGGCGGGACCATTTTCCTGGACGAGATTGGCGACATGTCCCTGGAGCTTCAAATCTGCCTTCTGCGGTTTCTTCAGGAGCAGGAGGTCACCCGCATCGGGGGAAAGACCCCCATCAAGGTCAACGTCCGCGTCATCGCGGCGACCAACAAGAATCTGGAGGACGCCATCAACAACTCCGCCTTCCGCATGGATCTCTATTACCGGCTGAATATCTTCAACATCCACGTCCCGCCCCTGCGGGAGCGCGCCCAGGATATAGGCAACCTGGCCCACTATCTGCTCCAGAAGCATAAGGCCCACTCCAAGCAGGCCTTTGTGGGCTTTACGCCGGAGGCGCTGAACGCCATGCAGAATTACAGCTGGCCCGGCAACGTGCGGGAGCTGGAAAACGTGGTGGAGCGGGCGGTGATCATCGGCCGGAGCGACCGGATCCGCCTGGACGATCTGCCGGATCACATCCGGGCCTGCTACCGCCCGGAGGGCATTGCGGCCATGGAGCGCACCGCGGCGGAAAAGCTGGAGACGGCGGTTCCTCTCAGTGCGGAGCAGACGGAGCGGGAGGTCATCCTCCGGGCCCTGCGGGACGCCCAGGGCAACGTGACCAAGGCGGCGGTCCTGATGGGGATCAGCCGGCGGACCCTGTACCGGAAGATGGAGAAATACCAGATTATGAAGTGAGTTGGCACAAAAATTGCTTGTTAATTCTGTGAGTGTGACATTTCTGGCGCGCAAGGCACGATGCATGAAGGAGGACTCACAGTTATGCGAGCATGGGAAACAATTTATCAGGAGAAGCTGCGCACCCCGGAGCAGGTGGCCCGGATGATTCCGGACAACGCGTGGTTTTTCTGCGGGTCCCGGGAGGCCACTTCCACCCTGAAGGCCATCTGGAGCCGCACGGATCTCCGCAATCCCCACTACTACTGCGGACAGATTAACGACGCCGGCTTTATTTTCGACTCCCCGGCCGGCAAGGAGGCCTATGTGATGACGGGCTTTTTGGGGAGCAAGACCCTGCCCTATTTTTACGAGGGGAAAATCCACTACTCCCCCGGGCACTTCTCCGGGGCCAGCAAGCGCGTGGAGGAGTACCTCCGCGCCGGCATTGCCCTGGCCTGTGTCAGCAGGCCGGACAAGGACGGCTATGTCTCCTTTGGAAACAGCGCGGACTACATGGCCTACACCATCCACAACGCAAAGCTGAAGGTGGCGGAGATCAACGATCAGCTGCCCTTTGTCTATGGCACCAACCTGATTCATATTTCGGAGTTTGATTACATTGTGGAGGGGGAGAGCGTCCCCCTGAACGAGACCATTATCGACGCGGATCCCGAGAACGAGAAGTACAGGGCCATTGGCGGATACCTGTCCGAGCTGCTGGAGGACGGCGCCACCATTGAAATCGGCATCGGGCGGCTCAACAGCGCCGCCATGCTCCACCTGGACGGGGTGAAGGATCTGGGGATCCATACGGAAATCTTCGGCGACGCCATGATGGATCTGGTGGAACGGGGCATCGTCACCAACGAGCGCAAGAGCATCAACAGGGGGATCAGCGTCTGCTGTCAGATTGTGGGCTCGAAAAAGCTGTATGAGTGGACCGCCCATAACCACAGCATCAACATGATGCCGACCACCTACTCGCTGAATCCCGGCATCATTGCCCAGAACTATAAGATGACCGCCATCAACAACGCCATCAATGTGGACCTGTTCGGACAGGTCAACGCCGAATCTCTGAAAAACCGGCAGTATACCGGCATGGGCGGCATCGGCGATTTCAGCCGGGGCGCCAGCCTGTGCCCCAACGGAAAGTCCATTATTGTGGTGGAGTCCACCACCAAGAACGACCAGATCTCCAAGATTGTCCCCTTCTTCACGCCGGGCACGCCGGTTTCGGTCCCCCGTACCGACGTGGAATATGTGGTCACGGAATACGGGATTGCCAAGCTGTGCGGCGCCAGCATTCAGGAGAAGGCCCACGCGCTGATTCAGATTGCCCATCCCAAGTTCCGGGATGAGCTGACAGAAGAGGCCAGGAAAATGAACATTTTTTGACGATATTACGGACAAAAGAATAGATTGCCTGCCAGTCAGAGGCCCCGGTTCCAACCGAACCGGGGCCTCTGGCTGGTTTGGAAAGTCGGGGTGGCATGTGTCGCCGTATAAAGATTTTACATGAAATTTGCTGTGGGGCGGTGGAAGGAATTTGTACCAAGAGGAATTGATTGTTCTGCGAAACGGCAGAAAAGCCCCGGAACGTTCCGGAGAGTATTGGAGCAAGGAAGATCTTGAAACACTGCAAAATCTCTTTTGGGAGGGGGTAAACCTGTCAGAAATCGCCATCCGGCTGGGGCGAAACGAGATGGCTACTTACACCGGCAGATGGCGAAGTGTGGCCTGCTGTCCGGCAAGGGCGGCGGGATCCTGGATCCAGGCGAAAGTGCAACCCGCGCCGAGGTGGCGCAGATTCTGCAGAACTTTTTAGCTTGATGTAGAAGATGCAATCCTGACGGCCGCCGCTCGCAGAGTGACAAATTTCAGAAAGTCCCTCCGTCCTTTCTCCATACAGTGGGGAAGGGCGGAGGGACTCTTTTGAATCAAGAAGACGGCTGCGGACCAAAGAACAATCCGCCCCCGCATTTCAATCGGGGGCGGATTGTTATCATCTTGTATCCCGGAACTGGTTTAGTTTCTGGGATTCTGGATAGCAGCCTGGGCCCCGTTATCTAAATGGGTTGACCGGGATAGCGGCCTTCCGAGGTGTATCATTTCACTTACTAGATGCGTCACTGTTTCCCAAACGTTTTTTCAAGTTGATTATTCTGTGTTCAATTTCTGTAATTGTTATGACAAACACTTCATCGCCCTGCCCAGTCGGATCGTCAAGCCCCCAATCCTCCCGGTACTTGCAGGGTAGATAGGGGCAGGCCACATTGCACCCCATTGTTATGACAATGTCTACGGGCGGAAGTTCGCAGAGCAATTTGCTATATTGCGTCTGCGCCATGTCAATACCATAGAGTTGTTTTATCAGCCGAACTGCGTCCTGGTTGATCTGCGGAACAGTCTCCGTGCCAGCGGAGTAACTTTCAAATACATCGGAGGCCAGATACGTTCCGAGCGCCTCCGCAATCTGGCTCCGGCAGGAATTGTGGACGCAGATAAACGCCACCTTGGGTTTTTGGCCCATACATTATCCCCTGACTTTCTGAATGAGGGCTTTTACCTCATCTTTTTTCAAAACCTTACCATAGGACACGACCTTGCCATCTACCACAAGGGCAGGGGTAGTCATCACGCCATAGGCGGCGATCTGCGAGAAGTCTGTTACATGGTCTATGGTCGTGTCCATATTCAGTTCCGCGAGCGCCGCTTTGGTGGCATCTTCCAACGCATGACACTTCGCGCAGCCAGCCCCCAGCACTTTGATCCCAGCAGTTGTTTTTGCGGCCTCTGCCTGGGCCATAGTTTCGGGTGTGCAGCCGCTCCCACAGCAACAACTTTTTTCCTCTTTCTTCTTGCTAAACAGTCCCATAGCGAATTACCTCCTTAGATTAAATCAAAATGAATTGAAACGCATTGAACAGATAGCCAACAATGATAATACCAATCGTACAAATGCCAATAAAAAGTGCCAGCAGTTTGGGTTTCACAGCCTTGCGGAGCATGATAAGGGACGGCAGGGACAAGGTAGTAACCGCCATCATAAAGGAAAGAACAGTACCCAGTTGTGCCCCCTTGGAAAGCAGCGCCTCTGCAACAGGAATGGTGCCAAAAATATCTGCATACATGGGGATGCCAACGATCGTAGCGAGAATCACGCCAAAAGGATTGCTGCTGCCAAGTACGGTTTCGATCCAATTTTCCGGTATCCAGTTGTGGATCAGCGCACCGATCCCGACACCAACCAGAATATAGGGGAACACTTTCTTGAAGGTGCCCAGCATTTGTTCCTTTGCGTAGGTGAGCCTTTCCCGGATCGTCAGGTCAGGAGACTCAATATCAACGCTGCCAGCCGAAAGCACAAAACTTTCAACGTGCTTTTCCATATGCAGTTTTTCAATCATGGTGCCGCCGATCACCGCGATCACAAGCCCAAGGATTACATAGACAATCGCCACTTTTGCACCGAAAATGCTCATTAACAAGACAAGACTTCCTAAATCGACCATCGGTGATGAAATCAAAAAGGAGAACGTCACACCCAAGGGAAGTCCCGCACTGGTAAAACCGATGAACAGCGGGATAGAAGAGCAGGAGCAAAAGGGGGTCACTGTTCCCAGCAGAGCGGAGATGATGTTCGCCCAGATCCCATGAAAACGACCTAAAATGCGCTTACTTCGCTCTGGCGGAAAATAACTTTGAATATAAGAGATTGCAAAAATCAATACGCAGAGCAGCACCGTGATTTTCAAGACATCGTAGATAAAAAACTGGACACTGCCGCCAATACGCCCATTTACATCCAAGCCCAGTGCCGACAGCCCAATGCCGAGAAGTTCGTTCAGCCATTTCATGCTAAGCACCTGGTCTTGAATAAAGTCCCATACGCCCATACAAAAACCTCACTTTCCATTTCATGGGCAACATATCAAAACTTTTTGATGTATTGTGTCGAAGGAAACGCCATCTAAAACTAGATGGCGTTTCTATCCGCAATGGGGACAGGTACTCTCTTGCTCTCCGTCTGGAGTTGTCAGTTTTTTCAATAGTTCTATTGCATAGTCCCTGCCTGAAGAACTCAGACGGTAGTGCGTCCATTTGCCCTCCTGACGACTGACGACAATGCCGGAATCGCAGAGGATTTTCATATGGTAAGAGAGGCCGGACTGCGTTAAATCCAACGGCTCTTGCAGGACACAAGCACACTTTTCACCGCTCCTTAACTGTTCCAGGATTGCAAGCCGCTTCGGATCGCAGAGAGCCTTGAATACCTTTGCCTGTTCCTGATACGCTGTCCCCATGTTTTCACCTCACATCAAATAATTTTGATATGAATAGTATATGCAGGAGAAAGGGTTTTGTCAACTACCTTTTTATTTCTCAACTTGTCTGCAAAGTGATACACTTTTTGTCTTGAAATTCATCCTTCCAAAGTGCCACTCCACTGTGCCAAAATCATAAGCCTTCCGAATGCCAAAAATTTCTGGTGAACAACTCCAAAAAGCAAAGAAATAGAGCCTATCACCAAAAGCGAAAGCATATGGTGATAGGCTCTATTTCTTAATTTAAGGAATAAATGCTAATAATTTGTACTTTTTTCAGAACAAATTACTTGCTCTCAGCCGCTCTGGGGTTCTTGATAGCAGCCTGGGCGGCAGCCAGCCGGGCGATGGGCACCCGGAAGGGGGAGCAGGACACGTAGTCCAGACCGGTGTTGTGGAAGAACTCCACGGAGGAGGGGTCGCCGCCGTGCTCGCCGCAGACGCCCAGCTTCAGGTCGGGACGGGTCTGGCGGCCCAGCTTGGCAGCCATCTCGATGAGACGGCCCACACCCTTCTGGTCCAGACGGGCGAAGGGATCGGACTCGTAGATCTTCTTCTCATAGTAGGCGTCCAGGAACTTGCCGGCGTCGTCACGGGAGAAGCCGAAGGTCATCTGAGTCAGGTCGTTGGTGCCGAAGGAGAAGAACTCGGCCTCCTTGGCGATCTCGTCGGCGGTGATGGCGGCGCGGGGGATCTCGATCATGGTGCCCACGTGATACTTCATGCTGGAGCCGGCGGCCTTAATCAGCTCGTCAGCGGTGTCCACCACAATCTTCTTCACATAGGCCAGCTCCTTGATCTCGCCCACCAGGGGGATCATGATCTCAGGCACCATCTCCCAGTCGGGGTGCTTGGCCTGAACGTTCAGCGCGGCCTTGATGACGGCGCGGGTCTGCATGGCGGCAATCTCGGGGTAGGTGACCGCCAGACGGCAGCCGCGGTGACCCATCATGGGGTTGAACTCGTGCAGGCCGGCGATAATGGCCTTGATGTCGGCCACGCTCTTGCCCATATCCTTGGCCAGCTGCTCGATGTCGGCCTCCTCGGTGGGGACGAACTCGTGCAGCGGGGGATCCAGGAAGCGGACGGTCATGGGCCGGCCCTCCAGGGCCTCGTACATGGCCTCGAAGTCGCCCTGCTGCATGGGCTCCAGCTTGGCCAGAGCGGCCTCGCGCTGCTCCACGGTGTCGGAGCAGATCATCTGACGGATGGCGGGGATGCGGTCAGCCTCGAAGAACATGTGCTCGGTACGGCACAGGCCGATGCCCTCGGCGCCGAACTTTACGGCCTGCTTGGTGTCCCGGGGGTTGTCGGCGTTGGTGCGGACCTTCATCTGGCGGTACTTGTCAGCCCAGGCCATGATGCGGCCGAACTCGCCGCCGATGGAGGCGTCCACAGTGGGGATGGCCTCACCGTAGATGTTACCGGTGGAGCCGTCCAGGCTCAGCCAGTCACCCTCGTGATACACGCGGCCGGCCAGCTCAAACTGCTTGTTGGCCTCGTCCATCTTGATGGCGCCGCAGCCGGAGACGCAGCAGGTGCCCATGCCGCGGGCCACGACGGCGGCGTGAGAGGTCATGCCGCCGCGGACGGTGAGGATGCCCTGGGAGGCGACCATGCCCTCGATATCCTCGGGAGAGGTCTCCAGACGGACCAGGACCACCTTCTCGCCCCGGGCGGCCCACTCCTTGGCGTCGTCGGCGGTGAAGACGATCTTGCCGCAGGCGGCGCCGGGGGAGGCGGGCAGAGCGGTGCCCACGGGGGTGGCCTTCTTCAGAGCGTCGGGATCGAACTGGGGATGGAGCAGGGTATCCAGATTCCGGGGGTCGATCATGGCCACGGCCTTCTTCTCGTCGATCATGCCCTCGTCCACCAGGTCGCAGGCGATCTTCAGAGCGGCGGCGGGGGTACGCTTGCCGTTACGGGTCTGGAGCATATAGAGCTTGCCGTTCTCCACGGTGAACTCCATATCCTGCATGTCGCGGTAGTGGTCCTCCAGGGTCTTGCACACCTGCTCAAACTGAGCGAAGGCCTCGGGGAACTTGTCGGCCATCTCCTGGATGGGCATGGGGGTGCGCACGCCGGCCACCACGTCCTCGCCCTGGGCGTTGGTCAAAAACTCGCCCATCAGCTTCTTCTCGCCGGTGGCGGGGTTGCGGGTAAAGGCCACGCCGGTGCCGCAG
>JAHYYS010000042.1 GCA_019424865.1 bacterium | reverse complement strand
TCAATATTGCCTACCAGGGGTTTTTTGTACTGTCCGTATAATCTGGGGCTGTTCAGCCGGCGCCGGGGATGGCTTTGGGCTGTTATTTCAAATAAGCGCCGGCATAGTCAATCATGACCTCGTCAATTTTCTGCCAGCCGGTGCTCACCGGGGAGTAATTTCCGTCCTCCTCCTGCTTGAGCTGTACCATAATGCTCTGTTCCTCACCATAGGACAGCTGGGGCAGCAGTTCTTCCAGATAGTCCAGCATAGCCATGCCGTACTCCGCGTCCATGGCCATGTAGTCCTCGTCGGACATAGCCTCCACCTGTTCGTCGCTGGTGATGCCCCGGGCGGTCTGGACGGAGCTCCACTTCTCGGCATATACCTCTGCAGGAATCAAGGAGACCACCTCAATGGGAGAGACGGTGACCTCTACAGCGAAGTCCCCGCTGTCCAGCTTGTCGGCCTGTCCCACAGAGTACTGGGCCCGGGAATAGATCTGGGCAGTGAGATCCTGGGCCTTCTCCACCACGTCGGCATAGATCTGGTCCATAGAGGCCTGAAGCCCGTTGTCATAGTATCCGCCGCTGCTGTAAGCGGTCTCCAGATACCCCAGAAGATATTCCGCCTCGATGGCGATGTTGTCCTGATAGGTCTGCCGGGCATCCTCCTCTGTGGTGTCAGTCAGCAGATCCAGATATTCCTGACGGATTTCACCTTTATAGGCGGCGTCCAGATCTCCCAGCACAAAGGTGGCGGCATCATCCGCAGTCAGACCGCCGCCGCAGGCGGTCAGCCCCAGCACCAGGCATCCGGCAGCGATGGCCGAAAAAATGCGTCTGATAGCGCGCATGTATTCCAATCTCCTTTTCCATAAATAATGGCGTCCACACAAAGGTACGCCTGTATTTCATTATATCGGGGGGATTCAAAGAAATCAACCTTGTCCGGAAGAATTTGTTATGCTACACTGGGCATAAAAGAAATGGCGCCGTGGGACACAAAGGCAGGAAAGGGGACATGCTGGATGGACGGCGAACAGCGCAGGGCGGCCATCGCCCGGTATTTGGACAAGGCCAGGGGACCGGTGAGCGCGGCGGCCCTGGCCAGGGAGTTTTCAGTCAGCCGGCAGATCATTGTGGGGGACGTGGCCCTGCTGCGGGCAGGGGGGACGGAGATTGCCGCCACGCCCCGGGGCTATATCCTGCCCCGGGAGAGCACCGCCCTGAAGCGCACTGTGGCCTGCGTCCACACGGGAGCGGGAATGGCCCGGGAGCTGGAGATCATGGTGGACAACGGCTGCCAGGTGGTGGACGTGGTGGTGGAGCATCCCCTTTACGGCCAGCTTACCGGCCAGCTGCACCTGTCCTCCCGGTATGATGTGCAGGAATTTATACGCTCTGTATCGGAAAGCCGGGCCAAACCCCTGTCCGATCTCACCGGCGGCATCCATCTGCACAACCTGCTGTGCCCCAGCCAGGAAGCCTATCAGCGTGTGCGGTCTGCGCTGGATGCGGCAGGTTTTCTGCTGAAGGAGTGAAGGGGCGGAACGGAAAAACAGGCTTGACAAATTCTTCGATTTGAGTAAAATGTGGTATACATGTGTCAAGACACATGTATACCACATTTTGATAAAGCGGGTCGATAATATGGATGGCATAAAAGGTTTTTTAAAGCGAAAAAATATTGTGATTTCCGCCAGGCGGTACGGGATCGACGCCCTGGGGGCCATGGCCCAGGGCCTGTTCTGCTCCCTGCTCATCGGCACCATACTCAACACCATCGGCACCCAGTTCCACATTGACTTCCTCACCCAGGTGGTGGCCACTCTGGGCAGCGGGGAGAACCAAATTACCTACACCGTGGGCGGGCTGGCCTCGGCCATGAGCGGCCCGGCCATGGCGGTGGCCATCGGATCCGCCCTTCAGGCGCCCCCCCTGGTCCTCTTTTCCCTGGTGACGGTGGGCTTTGCCTCCAACGCCCTGGGCGGCGCCGGCGGGCCGCTGGCCGTGCTGTTCGTGGCCATCATCGCCGCCGAATTCGGCAAGGCGGTGTCCAAGGAGACCAAGGTGGACATCCTGGTCACCCCCATTGTCACCATCCTGATTGGCATCGGGGCGGCCTGGATCATTGCGCCCCCCATCGGCGGGGCGGCCGACGCCTTTGGACAGCTGATTATGCGCACCACAGAGCTGCAGCCCTTCTTTATGGGAATCCTGGTGTCGGTGCTGGTGGGGATTGCCCTCACCCTGCCCATCTCCTCCGCCGCCATCTGCTCCGTGCTGGGCCTGACCGGTCTGGCGGGAGGCGCGGCGGTGGCGGGCTGCTGCGCCAATATGGTGGGATTTGCGGTCATGTCCTTCCGGGAGAACCGCTGGGGCGGCCTGGTGTCCCAGGGAATCGGCACCTCCATGCTTCAGATGCCCAACATTGTGAAAAACCCGAAAATCTGGCTTCCGGCCATTTTGACCTCGGCCATCACCGGCCCGCTGGCCACCTGCGTGTTCCGGCTGGAGATGAACGGGGATCCCATCAACTCCGGGATGGGCACCTGCGGGCTGTGCGGACAGCTGGGGGTGTGGACCGGCTGGGTCAACCCCAGTGCCAAGGCCATCGCCAACGGCGCGTCGGCCATTGTCCCCGGGGCCTTTGACTGGCTGGGGCTGATTCTCATCTCCTTTGTCCTGCCCGCCGTGCTGTGCTGGACCTTTGGGCTGTTCTTCCGGAAAATCGGCTGGATTCGGGAGGGGGACCTGGTTCTGCCCCAGTGAGAAGGGGCCGGCGCCGGAAAATTCCCGGGCCGCCCGGGAAGCAACAGCCTGTTGCCGGGGGAAACTGCGTGTTGCCTGCAAAGGAAACACACGGTTTCCCCCTGAGAAACCCGCTGTTGCCTGAAAAATCAAAATTTTTCTTGACATTTTTCCCATTTCCGGTATAATAATTAAGCCTGTCTTCCTAAGGCGGCAGGCAACATCCTTGCTCCCGGCAGAGGGCCGGGGGCCACAAGACCATAAGGAGGTGCAAAGCATGGCAAAAATCAACAGCAACTACGAGGCAGTCTACATTCTGAACCCCGCCCTGAGCGAGGAGCAGATTGCCGCTCTGGTGGCGAAGTTCAAGGCCGTGGTCGAGGCCAACGGCACCGTCTCCGAGATTGACGAGTGGGGCAAGCGCCGTCTGGCCTATCCCATCAACGATCTGATGGAGGGGTACTACGTCCTGATGACCTTTAACGCCGCCGCTGCCATCCCCCAGGAGCTGGACCGTATTTTCCGGATTACCGACGGCGTGATGCGCTCCATGATTGTCTGCAAGGACCAGTAAGGGGGAGCGGACATGCTCAATCGAATCATCATCATGGGCCGCCTGGCCCGTGATCCCGAGCTGCGGCGCACCCAGACGGGGACCCCTGTGGCCTCCTTCCGGCTGGCTGTGGATCGGGACTTCAAGGACAAGGCCACCGGCGAGCGGTCCACCGACTGGATCGACGTGGTAGCCTGGCGCTCCACCGCCGAATTTGTCAGCCGCTTTTTCACCAAGGGCCGCATGGCCGTGGTGGAGGGCCGGCTGCAGATGCGGGACTGGACCGACAAGGACGGCAACAAGCGCACCAGCGCCGAGGTGGTTGCCGACAACGTGTACTTCGGCGATTCCAAGCGGGACGGCGAGGGCGGAGGCTACTCCGCCGGATACAGCCAGGGCGGTTATGCCGCCGGCGGCTACTCCGCTCCCGCAGCACCCTCCGGCTATGGGGCCCCTCCTGCGGACGGGGACCAGTTTGCCGAGCTCTCTGACGACGACGGCGAGCTGCCGTTTTGACTTTGACCGATAAGGTCGTAAAAGGAGGTTAAATCCATGGCTATGGAACGTGATAACAAGCCCGCCCGCGGCCGCAAGCGCCGCAAGGTCTGCGCCTTCTGCGTGGACAAGGTGGAGCAGATTGATTACAAGGACGCCGCCAAGCTGCGCCGGTTCACCTCCGAGCGGGCCAAGATTCTGCCCCGCCGCACCACCGGAACCTGCGCCATGCATCAGCGCCAGCTGACCGAGGCCATCAAGCGGGCCCGTCAGATCGCCCTGCTGCCCTATGTGACCGACTGATAGAAAAGCGGAAAAACAGCGGAACAGCTTCAGGCTGTTCCGCTGTTTTGTCTGAAGAGAGAAAATACCCCGGCGCCGCGCGCCGGGGTATTTTGTTTGGTTCAGCGGGCAGCCGCCGTGGACACGGATGCGGACTGCGCCGCCACGGAAGCCCCCTGATCTGCCAGCTCGGGCTGCCGGATGTGGTACAGGCGCCGCAGCCGGCCAATACAGAAGGCGCAGGCCGGGAGCAGGAACAGATCGGCACAGATCCAGGCGGCGGGGGAGGCAAAGCAGGCCGCCGAGTACCCGAATACAGGCACCAGCAGGCAGCCCACCACCGTCCGGGCGCCCATCTCCAGCACCCCGGCCAGCACGGCAAAGGCGCTGTATCCCATCCCCTGGATGGAGAAGCGCACGATGTTGACCAGGGCCAGAGGGAAGAAGAAAGCGGTCTGGGCGACAATATACTGGGTGGTCAGGCTCACCAGCAGCTGCAGCTGGGGCTCCTGGGGATCCAGGAAGAGCATGGCGCACTGGGGCGCAAACACCAGCATGGCCCCGAAAGCGGCTATGGAGTAGATCAGGCCCAGCAGCGTGCAGGAGCGTACCCCCTGGCCCAGGCGGTCCAGCTTCCAGGCCCCCGCGTTCTGGCCGCAGTAGGTGGCCATGGTGGCCCCCATGGCGTCATAGGGGCAGCCCAGCAGCTGGAACAGCTTGGCCCCGGCGGCCACCGCGGCCACATAGGTGCTGCCCAGGGTGTTGACGGCGGACTGGAGGACAATGGAGCCGATGGCGGTGATGGAGTACTGCAGGCCCATGGGGATCCCCATGCCGCACAGGGTCTGACAGGAGCGGAGGTGGGGCCGGCGCTCCTCCCGGTTCATGCGGAGGATGGGATAGCGCTTGACCATGAAGGCCAGGCAGGCCACACCTGAGATGCCCTGAGACACCACGGTGGCGATGGCGGCGCCGGCCACACCGGTATCAAACCACAAAATCAGGGCAAAATCCAGGAAAATGTTCAGAAAGGAGGAGAGGGCCAGAAAGTAGACCGGCGTCTTGCTGTCCCCCAGGGAGCGGATAATGCCGGCCAGCAGATTATAGAGAAAGGTGGTGGGGATGCCCATAAAGATGACAAAAATATAGGCATAGGCGTCGGCAAAGATGTCCTGGGGCGTGCGCATGACCGTCAGGATGGTGCGGCACAAAAGACCGGTGGCCACGGTGAGCACCACGGCAAACAGTACGGACAGGTAGGCGGCGTTGGATACATAGCGTCGCATGCTGCTGTGGTCCCCGGCCCCCATCATCTGGGCCACCGGGATGGCAAAGCCGTTGCACACCCCCATACAGAAGCCGATGACGAAGAAGCTGATGGAGCCGGTGGACCCGACTGCCGCCAGGGCCTGGGCCCCCAGCAGTTTGCCCACGATCATGGTGTCCACCAGGTTGTAAAACTGCTGGAACAGCATCCCCAGCAGGGTGGGCAGGACAAACTGGAAAATCAGCTTCATGGGACTTCCCACAGTCAGGTCACGGGTCACAGACAGGACCTCCTTTTCAAACGTTCCGGGTTCCAACTCCTTGTTTTGGCACCGGATTATTATAGTCATGGGACCCCGGCCTGCATAGTGCCGTTTTATACAATCTTAAGGAAATTTTGTCCCTCAATTTTAGGGAGAAATAGCGCGATGGGGCGGCCCCCTGTCCGCCGCTCTGATAAGAGTGCAAAGCAGCCGCCCGAACGGGCGGCTGCGGACTGTCGAAAAAGTGACGTACCACTTTGTGAAAAGCGGCACGCCACTTTTTCGAGATAGGCTGCACAAAATTTTCCCTCGATTTCTTGCGAAATTGTCGGTCAAATTTTGCGAGAAGTGTCATTTCCGACGTACATGCCGCCAGAAATGACGGATTAGGTTTGCTTCCTGCGGCTGCGGCCGCAGGAACTCCTTGCAGGAGGGCTTTTTTGAAAAAAGCTGCAGCCGCCCGTTCGGGCGGCTGCTTTGCGCATTGACGGAAGGATATCGCTACGGATCGGACAAATTGTTACCGGCCCATAACCCGTGCCATCTGGGTCATGGTGACGGCCACCTCCGCCCGGGTGGCGGTGTTCAGGGGGGCAAAGGAGCCGTCGGTGTTGCCGCTCATGATGCCCAGCTGATAGCACAGCTCCACGCCGCTGTCTGCATAGTCGGCGATGGAGGCGGCGTCGGTAAAGGCGGGCTCGTCCTGGTTCACCGGCTCGGCGGAGTAGTCATAGGCATTCAGGAAGGTGCCGAACAGGGCGGCCATGTCCTGGCGGGTGATGGCCGCGTTGGGATCGAAGTCCTCCGCCATGCCCGCGGGGATCAGGGGCTGGGCCCAGTTCACATAGCCCTCATACCACGCGCCGCCCTCCACAGGGGTCACGGTCTCGCCGGAGAACTGGCTGAGCACCACCAGGAACTGAGCATAGGTCATGTTGGCGTTGGGGGCGAAGGTGCCGTCCGGATTGCCGGAGAACAGGCCCTTCTCCGTCACGGTGTTCACAAAGCCGGCGTACCAGGCGTTGGGGTCCACGTCGGAAAACACCTGCGCGGGCAGACCCGGCTGTTCAGGGTCTGCGGGCTGCTCGGGCTCGGGTTCAGCAGAATCGGAGCCCTCCGCAGTCACCCAAACATAGCCGAATAGATAACCATAATAGTTGCTGTATACTTCAATCCGATAAACACCCTGTGCAGGCAGCGGATCTCTGCCAGAATAATAGGTGCTGTAATCAGGTTCCCCGTTCATATAGGTTACCGTATTTCCGAAGGACACCTCTCCCATGCCGCTAAACTTCGTACCCGCCGGGAAAACAGATACGTTCTCTGTGTTCCCGTCTATGGTCATCTCCCGGACCTCGATTTCCGGGGCGGTGCTGCCTACATAAGTCGCGTTGCCGGGATTGGGAGAAAAGTCCTCGATACGGAAAGGCGTTACCTCGTACGGATACGATTCATTGAGGGCGGCCTGGGCCGCAGCCGGCATCAGGCTAAGGGATATCAGGCAGGCCAGCAGCAGGACGCCAATACGTTTTTTCACAGTAAGTCCTCCTTTACTTTTGTAAAGACAACGGGAATACAGTTTATGGATTCAAACTTTACCGGCCCATGACCCGGGCCATCTGGGTCATGGTGACAGCCACCTCCGCCCGGGTGGCGGTGTTCAGAGGGGCAAAGGAGCCGTCGGTGTTGCCGCTCATGATGCCCAGCTGATAGCACAGCTCCACGCCGCTGTCTGCATAGTCGGCGATGGAGGCGGCGTCGGTAAAGGCGGGCTCGTCCTGGTTCACCGGCTCGGCGGAGTAGTCATAGGCATTCAGGAAGGTGCCGAACAGGGCGGCCATGTCCTGGCGGGTGATGGCCGCGTTGGGATCGAAGTCCTCCGCCATGCCCGCGGGGATCAGGGGCTGGGCCCAGTTCACATAGCCCTCATACCACGCGCCGCCCTCCACAGGGGTCACGGTCTCGCCGGAGAACTGGCTGAGCACCACCAGGAACTGAGCATAGGTCATGTTGGCATTGGGGGCGAAGGTGCCGTCCGGATTGCCGGAGAACAGGCCCTTCTCCGCCACAGTCTCCACGAAGGAGGCGTACCAGGCGTCGGCGGCCACGTCAGTGAAGCCGGCCACCGTGGCGGGCTCCTCGGGCTGTTCCGGTTCTGGATCAGGCTGGGCGGAGCCGGAGCCCTCGGCGGTGACATAGGCCGTGGTGGTCCAGATGCCCTCGTCAAAGGCGGTCAGCTCATAGGCCCCGGTTTCGGGCAGGGTGAACTGCTGATTGATGCCGTACTGGTACTCCCCGGTGGACAGGTTACGGACACGCTCGAAGTTGGTCATGGCGCTTCGGGATGTGAACACGGTGCCGGCGGGATAGAGATACACGGTGTAGCTCTCCCCCTCATTGTCGGTGACGGTGGCAGAGCCGGAGCTGGGGTTGCTGGCCTCCAGCAGGGTGTTGTCCGGCAGGTCGTAGGCGAAAGCGGATACGGACAGCAGACCAACCACCATGGCAGCGGCGAGGACGCGCGCAAGCAGTTTTTTCATTGCAATATCACTCCTTATACATGTCTCCGGGCGGGTTGCCGCCCTACAACGCAATTATATCTTTCTTGTACAAAGAAAACAATAAGCGGGCTGCATAGTATGGGGAATTAAGAAAAAGACACAAAGGAGGACAGGAGGCTGAAAAGCGTCCTGTCCTCCTGACTGTTCCGGCAGAAGGGAAGGTTATCCGTTTCGGCTTATCCGGCGGCAGGCCATGGCGGTGGCCAGGAAGTAACCCCCATAGACCACCAGAAGGACCAGCGCGGTGACGGCGCTGCTCTGGACGCTGTCCACCTTGCCGGCGGAGGCGATCAGGTCGTTGGCCGCCTTCATCCCCACAATGGAGTGGACGACCGCCAGCCCCAGGGGCAGCAGGAAGGCCAGGGCCACCTGCTGGGTGGCGGAGCGGGCCGCCAGCTTTTCCTCCGCCCCCAGGCGGCGGAGAATGGCGTACCGGCCGGCGTTGTCGGCCGCCTGGCTGAGCTGCTGCAGGGCCAGCACCGCCGCCGCAGCCAGCAGGAAGGTGAAGCCCAGATACAGCCCCAGAAACAGGGCCAGCAGCTTGTTGCCCATCAGGTCCTGGTAGATCATCAGCCTGCTGTTGACCCGGACCATATACTCTGCGTTCAGGGCCTGGATCAGGGGCAGCAGGGCCCGCTCCGTCTCCTCCGCGTCCCCGGCATAATTGGCCGACCAGACCTGGCGGCGGACTGACAGCTGCTGCGCCGCCTCGTCCTCCACCAGCACCACGGACAGCCCCAGGCTGCCGGTGACCAGTCCCTCCCCCCAGGGATCCAGCACCCGGGCCTCACCGGGGGCGAGGGAGGCGGGCTCCCGGCCCTGAAGGGCCATCAGGGCGTTGTAGTCGGACAGGGCGATGGCCGCGCTGACCTCGTCAGTCCCGGTGACGGCGGGGTCGTTGTAGTAGGCGGGGAAGGAGACCTGGCCGGCCAGCCGCGTCTGGGTGTCAAAGCCCGCCTGGGTGAGATAGGTGTCAAAATCGATCTCCCCCGCCACATCCGCCGACTGATTCTGCACCGTGATGTCAAAGGGGGCCTCGTAGCCCGCCATGGACTCGATGGTGTTGTTCAGACCGATGGAGCTGGCGGTGATGCCGATGGCCAGCAGGAGCAGAATGCAGATTACGGTCTGGGACAGATAGGTGGTGTGCACCTTGCTGATCCACTGGCGCAGGGTGAACATGTTCAGATTTTTATAGTAGAGCTTGGGGTGGGACTGGGCGATTTTCAGCACGAAGCCGGACAGGGAGCGAAAAATCAGCAGGGTCCCCAGGGTGCCCAGCCCCAGCATGGGCACGCACAGGAAGGGGAGAGCCACCGACAGGGCCATGCCGAAGGTGAGCAGGATGGCGTAGGCCGCTGTCAGGCAGACCACGCCCAGCACAAACTGGACAACGGCGGCGGTGAGGGAGCGCTGCCGCAGCTCCTCGTTCTTCCGCGCCCCCTGGATCAGGTCAATGAGCTTGGCCCGGGACACCTCCACGCCGCTGAAGACCATGACCAGCAGGAAGATCAGGCCGAAGTACAGGACGGTCTTCCCCGCCGCCCGGGGGGAGAAGGTCAGTCCCAGCAGCTGGGACATGTCCAGAGAGAACATGGACAGGGTGAGAGCGGACAGGCCGTAGGAGGCCGCCACCCCCAAAACCAGACCGGCGGCCAGGGAGATGAGACCGATAATCCCCGTCTCCAGAAACAGCAGGCGGGACACCTGGCCCTGGCCCAGGCCCAGCAGCAGATAGGTGCCCAGCTCCCGCTTGCGCCGGCGCAGGAGAAAGCGGTTGGCATACAGAATCAGGCAGGCCAGCACAACCGCCACAAAGACGGAAAAGATATCGATTAACGTCTGGATGGCGGCGGCCACAGGGTTCTGGCTCTGGGCCAGATAGATCATGGCCCCCTGGCCGTCCAGGGAGTTGAAGGTGTAGAACAGGCACACGCCGAAGGTCAGGGTGAGCAGATAGACGCTGTAATCCCGAAAGGAGCGGGCCACATTGCGCACAGCCAGTTTAGAGAACATCGTCCATCTCTCCCCCCATCTCAGACACCACCCGGATGATGTTCTGGAAAAAGGCCCGCCGGTCCCGGCCCTCCCGGCGCAGCTCCAAAAAGATCCGGCCGTCCCGCAGGAATACCACCCGGCGGCAGCAGCTGGCGGTGAAGGCATCGTGGGTCACCATGAGGATGGTGGCACCCATCTCCTGATTCAGGACCTCCAGCCGGTCCAGCAGCATCCGGGAGGACTTGGAGTCCAGCGCGCCGGTGGGCTCGTCCGCCAGCACCAGGGCGGGGTGGGTGATGATGGCCCGGGCGGCGGCGCACCGCTGCTGCTGTCCGCCCGACATCTGATAGGGGTACTTGTTCAGGCAGTCAGAGATGCCCAGCAGCTCCGCTGTCTCCCGCACCCGGCCGGGGATCTCGCCCGCCGGGGCCTTGACAATGGCCAGCGCCAGGGCGATGTTCTCAAAGGCCGTCAGGGTGTCCAGCAGGTTGCAGTCCTGAAAGATAAAGCCCAGCCGCTCCCGGCGGAATTGGGACAGGGCCTTGCCCTTCATGCGGGTCACGTCCCGGCCGTCCACCACGATGGAGCCGGAGGTGGGGCGGTCGATGGTGGCCACACAGTTGAGCAGGGTGGTCTTGCCCGAGCCGGAGGGGCCCATGACGCCCACAAATTCCCCCGCCTCCAGAGACAGGGACACTCCGTCCAGGGCCCGGGTCACCGCCCCGCCTTTTCCATAGACCCGCGTCAGATTCTCCGCTGATAAAATTGCTTCCACACCAGTTCCTCCTTGCTGATTCCGCCCGCCGGCCGCGCCCAGGGCGCCTGAGGGAGGCGCGGCGCAGCCGGCGGGGCAGGTGGTATCACCTGTCTTAACTGTATTAGAGCATATCATACAGTGGTGGAAATTGCTTTAAAGGAAACCTGATGATTTGATTAAGAATTCTTAAAGGCGGCGGAGGACAAAGAAAGCCCGCTCCCCAGCAGGAGAGCGGGCGGGATTCAGGCGTCCCCCAGATCGGCGGCGGGAATGTCGTTTTCCAGGTTGTTGCGGGCCAAATCGGTGTCAAGGGAGGGATAGAGGTCGGAGGAGGCCGGACGGCCATGGAAGACCTTCATTTCAGGTCCCGAGGTTCCTGATACAGTGGGGTTTGCTTTGGCCTTTCCGCTTTTGGCCTTGCCCTGGAGCTGGGGAACGGGGGGCGCGCTGTTGTGGGGACGGGTGTGGGTGCGGTCGGGCCTGGACATGCCTTGCTTTGCCATAAGATCACCTCGCCAACCAGCATTTCCGGCGGGCGGCAAACAATACAAGGGAAATTTTTCCTGGGCGGTCCAGCGCCTGCGCGGAAGCCGAACCCCCGATTTCTCGTGACGAAATAGAACCGCCGCGCAGCGGCGTCTCAACCGGCCTTCTGCCGGCGGCGCACCAACTGCGAGCCCAGCGCAGCGGGTCGCAGTTGGAAGCGAGGAGCAGCAGAATGAGCGCGCGATGAGCTTTGTAATAAAATGAAAAAGCTCGTCGCAAGCGATATGTCGCTTGCGACGAGCTGGTACGAGTGTCATGAAAGGATCTGTGAAAACCCAGTAATATCAATGGTTTGTAAGCAGCAAGCAAGGTGCTTTATCCAATCAAATCATATAATCGGAAACATCCTCCGACTTTTGCGCTTTTTCTAATGCATCAAACTGCGCCTTGATTTGCTCATTCCGTTTAACATTCATGCCATTAGGAAGATATTTAAGGTCATCTTCCTTGATGTCGATCTCTGCAATATCGTTTTTCTCGCCGTATTGCGGGAAATTGACCAGCCAATAACCGTCTACTTTTTGTTCATAACAGATCCAGCCCTGCATTCCTTTGTGTACGCCTTCACGGGCATATTTTTCTTTTTCCACGATCACTTCAACACAATCCATCATCTGCATTTTATTCACCTCCGTACGGTGTTGTCAGTCTTATCTCGCCATCAGGTTCAACCATCCAACCTGATATAAACGATACTGTTCCATCGCCGTTTCTTCTCGGAATTTCAATTCTGATGCTTATTCTTTGACCTGCGAAATTTAACCTTCCCAATTCATAATTTCCAGATATATACTTTTCTCTTGCCTGTCGTTCTATTTCTTTTTGCAGCCACAGCGCATCCTCAACTGTATAGCCTCATTCATGAAACAGTTTATCTTTCCCGTGTGGATGTTCACCTCTGGTATTAAACAAATATGGGTCAAATTTGCTGTATGCACGATGTGTTGAAGCGTTGCTGACCACGATGGTATATGGAATCGGGTCTAATGTACAGTGACAATAAGGATGATGTGGACAAGGTGGGGCTTTTTCTTTCTGAAACCAACAGCAATCCAACCTCAAGCATTCCTCGCAGTGCGTTTTGCCTTCTGAATGATGTGTCCATTTGACCCAACTTGGTAGTCCAGCTCCCTTTTGTATTGTACCGAAACATTGCTTATAGTACAACAGTTATTCCCCCTTTTGAAAGTATAAGAAAATCATTCTTCACAAATAGGGGGAAATAAGCAAAAAGCTGCACGTTTCCGTACAGCTATCATAGAACAATTTTAAAATAAAAATCGGAGTATCCCAAAGGATACTCCGCATGGGCCGAGTGACTGGATTCGAACCAGCGGGAGAGCCGGCGTTCCGCCTGCCCTCCCGGCAGCGGCCGATTGTACGCGCCTCCGGCGCCAAGAGGCCGCTGGTTCAGCTGGCACGGAGAAAAAAAGAAAGCCCGTACTCCTTACAGAATACGGACTTGAAATATCGCAACAGTATAGATGCCAATGCCTCCAGGTTTCTGCCCAAAACCAAATCGAAGCCCAGCGCAGCGGGTTCGATTTGGAAAGGAGGAACAAGGGAGCGGGCGGATGACGTCTTTTTTGCCATAGGCATAAAAAGACGTCGGAGCAAAGCGGACTTTGCTCCGACGTGGTGCAGTTGATGCATCGAAAGCCGAATCGGTCCCCCGGTCGGCAAGGGCGGTCTGGACATCGCCGAACGTGATGGTGTCGGTCCCGTCCTTATAGTTGTAGGTGATGACCATTTTGTCGTCATAGAGATAGATGGCGTTGACAAAGGTATCGACCAGCATCTTCCGGTGGGCCTCCTGCCGCACATCTAATTTTTGGAACCGGCGGAGCCAAAAGGACATAAACTCGGCGCTGATTTTGGGCTTGGCCAGCTTCTCACAGGCAATTTTCGTTTCCAGTTCCTCTTTCTCCGCTTCCAGCGCGTCCAGCCGCTGTTTGGTGGACTTGGTGAGGATGCCCTGCTGGATGGCGTTCAGGAGGTTTTCAATGGCCCGTTCCGCCTCCCGGAGCTGCTTTTCATACAGGGGAAGATTTGCATTTTCTTTGTCCTGTAAGGCCGTGAGCATCTTCACAATGCCGTCCAGAATGGCGTCGTCCATTACCATTTTCATGGTAGCATCCACCACAAGGTCCTCTATCCACTCTTTCCGCACCGGCTTCTTGTGGCACTCCGTCCGCTTCTTCTTCACGGACACACATTTGTAATAGCGGTGAATGACGCCCTTGCGGCTGGTGCCGCTCTCGCCGCAGAGATAGGCCCCGCAGTAACCGCAGAACAGCTTGGTGGTGAGCAGATATTCCTCCTTGGCCTTGTGGCGGGCGGGCGCTTTCCGATTCTTCGCCAGCTTCTCCTGCACCCGGTCAAAGAGTTCTTGGGGGACGATGGCGGGGATGCCGTCCGGGACGATGATTTCCCGGTAGACATACTCTCCGATATAGCGGCGGTTGTTCAGAAGATGCTGGACGCTGTTATAGGTCAGCTTGCGCCCCTGCGTGTTTCGGACGCCCTGCCCGTTGAGCCAGTCCCGTATCTCCGTCATGGTGGCCCCCTCGTCGTACCTCTGAAACGCCTCCCGGACAAAGGGGGCGGTAAAGGGGTCGGGCTGGAACGTCTGGTCGCTGTCGATTTGGTAGCCGATGGGGAGGGTGCCGCCGTTGAATTTGCACTTCAGGGCATTCTCCGTCATGCCCCGGACCACCTTTTCGGACAGGTCGGCGGAGTAATATTCGGCGTAACCCTCCAACACGGATTCCAAAATAATGCCCTCGGCCCCGTCGGAGATGACCTCGGTGGCGGACACCACCTTGACGCCGTTCTTCTTCAACAGGGTCTTGTAGCGGGCGCTGTCGTAGCGGTTGCGGGCGAAGCGGTCCAGCTTCCATACAATAATCATATCGAACAGGCGCTTGCCGCTGTCCCGTATCATGTTCTGAAACTCCGGGCGGTTGTCGGTCTTGGCGGAAAAGGCCCGGTCGATGTAGTGCCGCAGAATGGTGATGCCGTTCTTCTCGGCGTAGGCGGTACACTCCCGGATTTGGCCCTCGATGCTCTCCTCTCTCTGGTTGTCGCTGGAATATCTCGCGTAAATGACGGCTTTCACTGTCATGCACTCCTTTCAGTCAAAAGATGGGCGGTCTTGCCGCCGCATGGATGGGGCGTCCCCTTGGTGACCTATTATCAGAAATCCCCCGGCGGTCAAGGCCCGATGAAATCGGCGAAGTTTAGCCTTGACAGTCGGGGGATTTCTGATATGCTCCACGGGGACGGGACGCCCCTTTTCGTTGCCTAAATGCTAACATATCCCCACGGGGGAATCAATGAGCCGGAAAAAGTTCAGAACATTCCACAAAATACCATTAAATGGCAAAAATAACTGACGCATATATGGAGCAGTTTTTTCGGCACGATTTCAACTTGCACAAAGATTCTGTAACATACTTGCTGTGAAACGGCGAATATGGTATGATTTTGCCATAAAAAAGCGGCCATAGAGAAAGAGAACCGCCGCGCCTATCCTATCGTAAAGGAGGCGGTTATCTTGAAAGAACCGCGTTTACATTCTGGTATTCCCAGTCATGTGCTGGAATCCATCGCCCGGTGCCTGCTGCCCGACATTCAGGCATTTTACGAGAGCGAGGAGGGGCAGCGAGAATTTGCGGAGTGGAAGAAAAAACAACAGGAACAGCAAAAGCAGAAAGAGAACGGCCCAGACAAGGCCCAGTAAAAAATATCCCCGCACACCGTTTTGGTGCGCGGGGCTGGCCTATGCCGTCATATTACTATAGAATATTGTACACGGAAAGGAAGATTTATATGAATTATTCAGAAATTCTTGCTACTGCAAAACAGGAACTAATGGCGTTAGACAGCCATTTGATTGACATACTTGACATTAAGCGTCCGCCGTCGCTTGCTTATGCAAAAAATCTTGCAAAGGTTATTTCAAAACTATCTCCGCTGTTAGGGAATATGATAGAGTTTTCGACAGTCGACCTGCTGAATGAACATGACTGGGGCAATTTGGGAACGTGGGTTAGGCAAGATCCTGGATTCCCCGATGCTTTATTCCAGAGCGAAACAGTTATTCCTAACCCTGGAATTGAAATCAAAGCGTGGTTCCCGTTCGCTACTGAAATAACAGCACGTTTTAAGGATAGTGTCACGATATTCAAAGACAATAATATTGATATGGCTTTGATTGCGTGGCTACCTGAGAATGTCATATGGGGCAAGCCTCAAATCATTGACGTTCTTGTGGTTAGTGGGAAAAGCGTTGCAGAAGCAAGGGATTTACACTATCACAGACCGCCGGATTATCTTGTGTTTGAACCGGAGGACACGTCAGAACGGACAGCAAACCTACAGCAAACTAACACTAACGGATATAAACTGCAACAGGACAAATGTAGTTTGCATGACGCTATAGCCGTAGTTGAAACATGGGGCGAAAGCGGTAAAAGATATAGCCCCAGCCCGGAATATCAGCGCTTATTACGTACTTTATATGGACAATTCGTCTATAGACTTGATACAAACTATGCGAAAATTGACCGTATAGAGCATAAAGATATTGAAGCGTTCAAAACAAAGGTATTGAGCACGGTATTTCACGGAAAGACAATCAAGCAATGGAGTACAATACTTGCGTCAAACAATGACGAATTGTTAGAAAGTGCATTGCAAACCATTCTGTAACCGTTCCTCTACCCGCTTCAATCCATAATTATATACATCATTACTCAATTCAGCACAGTAACAGTTTCTTTCCAATTCAAAGGAAGCAACCGCCGTTGTGAACAATCCTGCAAAAGGATCCCATACTGTATCGTTCTTGTCGGAAGTCATTTCTATGATTCTTTTGACAAGAACGAGCGGTTTTTGATTCAAGTGAACGGCTTTTTGATTTATCTTTACCCGTTCTCCATTCCTTAATTGCGGAACTTGCCAAACATTAGTAACCCCTATAGGACAGTAAAACTTTGACCGCATAAGCGACCATTCGTTTTTAGTAATAGGCGTTTTGCCGTTGATGGAAAAATAGGGCTTTCCAGTAACTATTCCATGTTTATTTGCATAGGCAGCTATCTTTTCAAAAGCGTCCGCCGGGGGCATATACCACAAATGACACTTTGTAAAATACTTTCGTGTTGCGGCATCCTTTACCCCGCACGCTTCATTTGTTTTTGAAAATGGTATGCCTGTTCGGCCCCATTCGTAACGAAGCCATTCTTTCATGGTCATTTCTGTTTCACCGACTTTGAAAACAGGCTTTTTGACATACTGAACACATACTTCTGTAACAACAGGTAAATGGCGAATTGTTTTCGTGTTAGTGTTTCCTGCGACATGGCTTATTCCTTTATCCCAGACACAGCATGAAACATACGACCATCCATATTTTTCTAACATTGGGTGAACCGTTGCCCAACCTACTTCTGTATTCCAAAACCATAATGTAGTTAATGGCGTTGCAAGCTCACTCCATTTTTTGATATGCGGTTCATACCATTTATCAAGGCCGTCCGCCGTAACCAAATCTCCGGGAAATCCGTTGACCCCATAAGGACCGTCCGATATTATTACTGTCGGCGTTTTCCACTTATCATACAATTCAAGAGAGTCACCACAAAACAGGTGTATTGAACCGTTGCAAAGCGTTTTTTGTTCGTTCATTTGACACACCCCGTTTCTGCTATGTGAGCAATAATATCTTCAACATTACAATTAAAATAATTGCAGATGCGGTCTATAATGTCCATTGAAACCAGTTCACCGCGTCCCATCTTATCCATAGTTGATTTAGAAATACCCGTAGCCTGCATAAGCTGTTTTTTTGTCATTTCTTTATCAATCAAAAGTTTCCATAAGGGCTTGTATGAAAAAGACATCATAACCACCGCCTTTAAGTCGAAATTATAATACTAAAATATTGAGATATCAATACTTAAATATTTTTATCTCAATCAAGCGACAATAATAATGTGTAATATCTTTTCTCTAATTGTTTTCTTCAGATGAATCATTCTATTTGCCTTCACAAACTCCAATTTGCTACTGACTTCATTATACTATAGCCATCTATATTTGGGAAAAATAGAATTGTAAATTTGTTGAGAAATCACACTGGCGGTGTCGAGTATTCAATTTTTCATGGCTTGCCGGTGGGTAATCAAAGCGAAACTTCTTTGTGGCACCACGCCGGGGGAAAATCGTTTGAGCTTTCCCCCGGCATGATACTCCAGCCGCTCCTCGGCTGCCAGCTTCAACTCTGCTCCTGCGCTGGCGAGCCAGCGCCTCCCCTTGATTCATGGGGACCGCTTGCCGACAGACGGAGGAATACAAGGAGAGGCGTCCCCGCTGGCGTGTCTTTGGCCGTTGCCGGGGGATTTTGGCTTTAAGGCCCCCCGGCGCGGATGTGCGGGCGGGCGCTTGCGCCCTTATATCCATCCAAGAAAAATCCGCCGCAGGCGGGCAGACAGCGACAGGGGCGGGGCGCGCAAGCGTCCCGCCCCTGTCGCTGTCGTTAAAGGGCACCCGGAGGGCAAGCGGCGGCGTGAGCCGGCGCGCAGTAAGGGCCCCGGGATCTGCCGCAAGGCAGGTCCCGGGGTGAACGGGAGAGGGGCGGATTCTCCGCCCCTCTCCCGTTCAGTCCTGCCGGCTGTGCCGGCCACGCAGACGGTGAAACCGGCGGCGTGTCAGGACCCCTTATGCCCTTAAGAATGTTTTCGCCCCGCTTTGGCGCCGGAGGCGCCGCGGGGCGAAAAAGCGCCCATATATGATGCAATTTTCACTGCTGAAAATTGCTGAAAGCATGGTTCAAAAACTGCTGAAAATCAGCAGTTTGCAGAAACATGATTTTCTGCCGCATATATGGGCTTGTTTTGGAGCGGAGCGACGCCAGTTTTCAGCAGTGTACCATGCCCCATGACACGACTGCTGAAAACTGTAACACGCGCTCAAACACTGCTGAAACTGCAGAAATTTCCTCTCACTGGAAAAGTGCTGAAATTGCAGATTTTCCCTCTCGCTGGAAATTCGGGCCGTATGAACAGAAAAACGGCGGCGGTATCGTGGTGATACCGCCGCCGCACTTTATCCTGTCTGCTTCTTTTTTCGTGGGCCTCTCGGCTTGGAGGTGGGCCTGCGCTTTACCCCGTTGCGGAAGTAGAGATTCTCGTATCTCTCAAAGAATACCAAAAATCCGAACCCGTCCCCAATCGGAAACGGATTCGGATTTCGTTGGTTTGGTGCCGGTGGTGGGACTCGAACCCACACGATGTCGCCACCAACGGATTTTGAGTCCGTCACGTCTACCAATTCCATCACACCGGCAAAAGCATATCTATTATACATGAAAAGCGGGCGCTCCGCAAGAGCAAAAAACAGAATAAATCAAATTGATTTTCCAGAGCCGGAGCGCCTGTACGCGCGGGAGAGATAAAGCCGGGCAGCGAAGGACATCCGAAAAAAACGGTCCCGGGCACATGTCCCGGGACCGCTTTTACAGCAGGAAACAAAGCCGGTTAGGCCAGCTTGGCGCCGTTGATCTTGATGCCGGGGCCCATGGTGGAGGCCACGGTGCAGCTGCGGATATACTGACCCTTGGCGGCGGCGGGCTTGGCCTTCACGATGGCGCCCATCAGGGCGTTGAAGTTCTCAGCCAGCTTGTCGGCGCCGAAGGAGACCTTGCCGATGGGGCAGTGGATGATGTTGGTCTTGTCCAGACGGTACTCCACCTTACCGGCCTTGATCTCGTTGACGGCCTTGGTCACGTCCATGGTGACGGTGCCGGCCTTGGGGGAGGGCATCAGGCCCTTGGGGCCCAGAACCTTACCCAGACGGCCCACAACACCCATCATATCGGGGGTGGCCACGACCACGTCGAAGTCGAACCAGTTTTCCTTCTGGATCTTCTCCACCAGGTCCATCTCGCCCACATAGTCGGCGCCGGCGGCACGGGCCTCGTCAGCCTTGGCGGCCTTGGCGAAGACCAGCACGCGCTGGGTCTTGCCGGTGCCGTGGGGCAGGACGATGGCGCCGCGGACCTGCTGGTCAGCGTGGCGGGAGTCGACGCCCAGCTTCACGTGCAGCTCGACGGTCTCGTCGAACTTGGCGGTGGCGGTCTCCACCACCAGCTTCATGGCGTCACCGGTATCGTACAGAGTGTTCTTGTCGATCTTCTTGACACTCTCCTGGTATTTCTTGCCTCTAAACATATCTGCACCCTCCTTACTCGCCCACGACGACGCCCATGGAGCGGGCAGTACCGGCGATCATGCTCATGGCGGCCTCGACGCTGGCGGCGTTCAGGTCGGGCATCTTGGTCTCGGCGATCTTGCGCACATCTTCCTTGCTGATGGTGGCCACCTTGGTCTTGTTGGGGACACCGGAGCCGGACTCGATGTTGCAGGCCTTCTTGATGAGGACGGCAGCAGGGGGGGTCTTGGTCACGAAGGTGAAGGAGCGGTCGGCGTACACGGTGATGATGACGGGGATGATCATGCCCACGTCGTTCTTGGTGCGCTCGTTGAACTCCTTGGTGAAGGCGGCGATGTTCACGCCGTGCTGGCCCAGGGCGGGGCCTACCGGGGGGGCGGGAGTCGCCTTGCCGGCGGGAATCTGAAGTTTTACGTATCCAGTTACTTTCTGTGCCACGAAAGAGCACCTCCATTAGAAAAATGTGGTTGTTTGGCGGAGCCTTTTGCTCCTCCCACGCCGCCGGCGCCTGCGCGCCGGCTTTGCCGCGAAATCCGCGGACTTTGCAAAAGGGACCCGGACGATCAGCCGTTGGCGGGCTCTACCTGGTCCAGCTCCAGCTCCACGGGGGTTTCCCGTCCAAACATGGACACCACCACGCGCACCTTGCTGCGGTCCAGGTCGATTTCCTCCACGGTGCCCAGGAAGGACTCCAGCGCGCCGTCGGTAATCCGGACGCTGTCGCCCACCTCATAACTGACCACGACCTCGCGCTTTTCCACGCCGAGGGCGGCCACGTCGGCGTCGGACAGGGGGATGGCCTTGTTGCCCTCGCCCAAAAATCCGGTGACGCCGCGGATGTTGCGCACCACGTGCCAGGTCTCGTCATTCATGACCATCTTGACCAGGACATAGCCGGGGAACACCTTGCGCTCCACTTCCTTGGGGCCGTTGTCCGTGATCTCGGTGACGGTCTCCATGGGGATGCTGATCTCGTGGATCAGATCCCGCATGTTGCGGTTTTCTACATACTTTTCGATGGTGGCCTTTACCGTATTCTCGTATCCGGAATAGGTGTGCACCACATACCAGCTCGCGTTGTCAGCCATCTTGTCCACCCTTACCTGAACACGGAGATGAGCAGGTCAATCGCGTTGGTGGCGATAAAGTCGAAGATCGCGATAAAAATACCGACGATGACCACACAGGCAATGACAATCAGGGTGTTGTTGACCGTTTGCTTGCGGGTGGGCCACTGAACCTTTTTCAGCTCGACCCGCAGCTCTTTCAGCCATTTGCCCACGCGGGAAAAGAAGCCGGGCTTGGACTTCTTCTCGGGCTTTTTGTCCTTCTTGGCCTTGTCAGGGGCGGCCTGGGTGGTCTGCTCCAGCTTTTCGTTTTCAGCCATTCGATACCCTTCTTTCCTTTCAGCCTCGAGACAAATTACTTTGTCTCATTGTGGACCGTATGCTTTCTGCAGAAGGGGCAGTACTTGTTGAGCTCCAGACGGTCGGGGGTATTCTTCTTGTTCTTCATGGTGTTGTAGTTTCTCTGCTTGCACTCAGAGCACCGCAGGGTGATCTTGATGCGCGCGCCGGCCTTGCTTGCCATTGGTTCGGCACCTCCTTTTGAATAATACGCCGGGCCCAGAGGGCCGGGCTGAATAAAACCGTATGGGAAGCTTCCCTAGAAAAAGGAAAACGCCGGATACGGCCCAATCGACGCCGAATCCAGCGCAGTTCAGGCGCACCCCGTGCGCCTGCGCGTTACGGTGGGATTCGGCAGCTGCCTCCCTGTGTCCCGGGAAAGGGGGAGGGGATCGCAGCGTCAAACACCGTAAAAATGCGCACGACAAAAAAGCCCCTCTTCACAGGTAGAATCACTATACCACACCCCGAAGCCGCCGTCAAGGACATTTTTGCTTCTTTTCCAAGTATTTTGAAAGAAATGCGCAAACTGAAATGGGCAGGCGGCCCGGCGCGGACCGGAAAACAGCCGTTGTGGAAAGGATTCCCGGTTCCGCGAAAATTATAATGGAACAGGAGCTGATTTTCGGTCCGCAGGGCTTGGCGCGGATGGAATCGGGCATGACTGCGGCCCGAACTGTCCGCCGGCCTTTTTACATCCATTTTCGCCGTTGGCTGAGCGGAATATCGGTGGGGAAGGCCGGCGCAGGAGAAGAAATACAGGGAAGGGGCCGCCGGCGGGGCGGCCCCCCTGTACAAGGGCGAAGAGATGACAGCTCAGTCCTGAGATTCCCAGGGCGGGACGGGGGAGAACAGCACCCACTCCCCGTCCAGGAGTACCGCCACGCCGTCCCCGGTGACGGCGTAGGGAGTGCACGCGGGGGCGAAGTTGGTCTGTCCCTCCTCCTCGGGCAGGCCGTGGATACGGGAGGTGGTCTCCCGAATGGCGCTCTCCTCCACTTCCGCTGCCAGGACCTGACCGGTGGACCAGTACAGCACCCCATCCACCTGGATGGCGGCGTGCCAGTCCCCGGCGGAGCTGTCCGCCCCGGAAGCGGAGCCGGGGGAGGGGGGCTCAACCGCGCCGCCGGAGGAATCGTCGGGTGGGGAGGCCTCGCCCGCGGCACCCCCGTCCGGAGCATTGCCGCCGCTGGAGAGGCCGCCTCCGCCCGCCCACGGGAGGAGGGAGAGACGGGCCGCTCCATAGCCCAGGAACAGCACCACGGCCAGACAGGCGGCCAGAGCCGCCCAGCGGCGTACCCGGGAGGGGGACGCGGCGCGGGCGGGCAGGGCCTCCGCGTCCGCAATCAGGTCGTCATCCAGCAGCCCCAGGGCGTCCAGCAGAAAGTCCGCGCTCATACCGCCACCCCCTCCTGCTCCAGCGCCTGCTTCAGCCTGCCGCGGGTGCGGTGGAGGCGGGACTTCACCTGCCCCTGGGTCAGCCGGAAGCGGGCCGCCAGGGCGGCGACGGACTCCAGATAGAAGTATCGCCGGACAAACAGCCGCCGGTCCAGCTCCGGCTGTGCGCGGAGAAGGGCGGAGATGAGGGCTGCGGTCTCTCCGGCCTCCAGCTGCTCCTCCGGGCCGTGGCGGTCGGGGAGACAGTCCTCCAACTCGTGGAGGGCGGCCTCCGTCTGGCTGCCGCCCCGCTTGGCCGCCCGCTCCCGCCGCCACCGGTCCAGGGACAGATTCCGGGTCAGCTTGGCAAAAAAGGCGGAGAGAATGCCGGGGCGCTGGGGCGGCATGGCGTTCCAGGCCCGCAGCCAGGTGTCGTTGACGCACTCCTCCGCATCCTCGCGGCGCGCCAGAATGCCCTGGGCGATGGACCGGCAGTAGGGGCCGTATTTTTCCTCGCTGGCCGCAATGGCCTGCTCCGAGCGGGCCCAGTACAGGTCAATAATCATTTGATCCTCCATCACAGTCTCCTTTGTACAGTGTCGGCAAAGCGCCCGCGGCGTTCCGGACAGGCTGCCCGGGGGAAACCTTTGCCCTGTCTTCCCGCATCCTGCGCTTCCTTACAACCATATAGACGGGAAAAAGAGGGCCGGGTTACGCGGCGGATGAAAAATTTCCCGCCGGCAGCCGTGCCGGCGGGAAATCGGAAAGGGTCAATTCAGCGGCTCAAAGTCAGAGGCGGGGTGCTTGCACAGGGGGCAGATGAAGTCGTCGGGCAGGAAGTCCCCCT
>JAHYYS010000041.1 GCA_019424865.1 bacterium | reverse complement strand
GGTTGTTGTCATAGTACTTCAGGGGATCGGACATGGACTCCCCCACCTGGGAGGAGGCGGCGAAATGGATGACGCCGTCAATGTGCTCGGCCTGGAAGAGCACGTCCAGAGCCCCACGGTCCCGGATATCCAGCTGATAGAAGCGGGCCTTGGGGTGGACGGCCGCCCGGAAGCCAGTGAGCAGGTTGTCCGCCACCACCACGTCCCGGCCGGCGTCGATGAGTTCATACACGGTGTGGGAGCCGATGTAGCCGGCTCCGCCCAGCACTAAAATAGCCATGCTTGCATACCTTCCTTTCAACCTTGGCCCTCCTCCCGCGGGAGGGCGGTAAATTTCAAACCTGTCTGCCGCAGCCGGAGTTATTCCTCCGGCTCCAGGACGCAGCCGCCCACGGGGCGGATATGGAGCACGTGGCACTTGCCGGGGCCCAGAATGGCCTCCAGTCCGGTCCGGAAGGCCTCCAGCCGCCCGTCAGGGACGAAGGCCTGAATGGTGCCGGCAAAGCCGCCGCCGTGGACCCGGATGGCTCCGGTGCCCTCCAGCAGCTCCCGGCCCACCGCCAGGGCCAGGGGAATTGCCTGCTGCTGGGGGTCGGCGACGGACCAGGTATTCTGCAGGTTCAGGGCAGAGGACAGGCCCGACTGGTTCACCAGGGACAAAAAGGCCTCAAAATCTCCCGCCTTCAGCGCCTGAGCCTCCGCCTGGGCCCGGCGGTCCTCCTCGAAGAAGTGCAGGGCCCGCAGCACCGCCCGGTCACCGCACCGCACCCGCAGGGAGGGGATGGCCGCGCGGAAGTCCGCCTCGGGCACCTCCCGCAAAAACTGCTTCTCAAAGTGGGCCGCCACCGCCCCCATTTCCCGGGTGATGTCGGCGTAGTCGTCGGTCAAATCCGCGTGGCAGGATCCCGTATCCACAATGCACAGGGCGTGGCCTGACTGGGAGAAGTCATAGTCCACCCGCTCCACCACCGGGGAGGCCGGGTCGGCAAAGTCGATGAACACCGCCCCGCCCACCGAGGAGCCCATCTGATCCATCAGGCCGCAGGGCTTTCCGAAGTAGACGTTTTCCGCATACTGGCCGATTTTGGCCAGCTGGACGGGATCCAGCGCCCCGCCGCAGCAGAAGTGGTTGAGAATGTTGCCCACCAGCACCTCATAGGCGGCGGAGGAGGACAGTCCGGAGCCGGAGAGCACGTTGGAGGTCACATAGGCGTCAAAGCCCCGCACCGGATATCCCAGCTCCGACATCTTGGCGGCCACCCCCCGCACCAGGGCGGCGGAGGTGTTGCGCTCCTCCTCCCGGGGCAGCAGGCTGTCCAGGCCAATCTCCAGTGCGGGATACCCCTCGGAGACAATGCGGATGACATCCTTGTCATTCAGCGCGGCGCAGGCCAGCATATCCAGATCCACACTGCCGCACAGTACCCGGCCGTGCTGGTGGTCGGTGTGATTGCCGCCGATCTCCGTGCGGCCGGGGCCGCTGAACAGGGCGGCCCGGTTCTCTCCGCCGCCCAGCTGCCCGCAGAAGGCCTCCGCCACCCGGGCCGCCCGCTCCCGGGCCAGGGCCAGGCTCTCTTCCTTTCCGTCCAGGGCGTACAGGCCGGCCAGGGCCCGATCATACCGGCCCTCCCGCACCTGCCGCACAAGCGCTTCACAATTGCTCACGAGCTTCACTCCATCCCTCATTTATCTTGATTGATCCCTTTGGATTCTTCTGAAATCTGCAACATGCCGTATGACAGCACATTGAATTTTTACGAAACGCTCAACTTTACTTCTATACAGCCGCATCACTCTCACAGTGTCAGCGCATTCTGTATTTGCTGCTTCTAATAGGAGTATATTGAATTTTTAGTAAAAATTCAATAGCAAATCAAACGTCTTATAAACTTTGTCGCTGTGCACAGAAACCGCATGTCCATTCTGGCTAATTTACCTTTTTTGTCCCCGGATCCGCCTTTGGGCCGCTGTCTCCGGCCTGTCCAGGCTCCGCAGCGCCCTAACATTCCCCCGCAGGGCCGCTGCTCTCCCGCACCACCAGGGAGGGGGGGACCACAACCTTCAAAGGCACGGTCCGCACAGGCGGCTTTCCCCGCATGCCGGCCCGCTCTCCCAGCAGGCGCAGGGCCGTGCGCGCCATCTCCTCCACATGGGTGGACACCGAGGTCAGGGGCGGGTCCACCAGAGCGGAGCGGGGCGTATCGTTGAAGGAGACCACCGACAAATCTACCGGCACGTTCAGTCCGGCCTCCCGCACAGCCCGCACCGCCCCAATGGCGCTCTCCTCATTGGCGCACACAAACGCGGTGGGCCGGGGCGCGCCCGAGGCCAGGAATTCCGCCACCGCCCGTTCTGCCGCCGACACCTCCATGGGGCAGTCCAGCATCACGCCCTCGTCCAGCAGCCCCCGCTCCCCCATCAGGCGGACAAACAGCTGCCGGCGCACCTCCGGGGCCCGGCCGCGGCGGTCATCCAGCTTATACTCCGGTCCCACAAAGCCGATGTGCCGGTGCCCCAGACCCGTCAGATGCTCCAGCGCCAGGGAGATGCCCAGCTCATAGCCCAGCACCACCGAGTCAAAGCAGCTCTCAAAGGGGGAGGAATCCACAAACACCACGTTGGGGCTTACCGCCGCCAGCCCTTCAATCTGCGCGGGGGTAAACAGGCCGATGGCCACCACGCCGTCCAGCCCCTCGCCCGCCGGAGGAAGAAAGCCGTCGCCCCGGGCCTCCATTGGCAGACAGGCGTATTTCTTTTCCCGGCACTCCTGCCGGACAAAGCTGCTCAGATAGAGATAATAGGGATCCTCCAGCTGCTGGGCCGGGGTCAGCATTTCGGCCACCCCTACCCGCAGCACCTCCTTGGGGGCGCGTCCCCGGCGGCTGCGGGTGGCGGCATAGTTCAGCCGCCCCGCCTCTTCCAGTACCCTCCGCCGGGCCTCCGGCGTTACCGAAAGAGTCGGGTCGCCGGAGAGGATGCGGGAGATGGTAGTCTGGGAATATCCGGTGCGGTCGGCCAGCTCCTTCAGCGTCGCCACATCCAGTCCCCCCTTTCCGTTTTGTAACGGTACCATACCACACTTCCGCCTTCCGCGCAAGACGAGAGGGCATTTTCTCACCCGTCTTTTGCAAATTCCTCCAGATTTTCCGCCGTCACGGGGCGGGAGGGCAGCCAGACATAGTGTCCGTCCTCCAGCGCCACCGCCTGCCCGGGGTCCTCCCCCTGATGCAGGGCCAGAATCAGATCCATCATATTCCGGGCGATGCCCACCGCGTCGTTGAGCACCGTGCCGTACAGCTCTCCCGCCGCCACCGCTTCCAGGGCGGGTGCCGTGGCATCCACTCCCACCACCAGGGGCAGCTGCGTCAGCCCCGCCTCGCGGCAGGCGTCAATCGCCCCCAGCGCCATGTCGTCGTTGTTGGAGAAAATCACCTCAATCTGGCCGCCGAACTCCGTCAGCCACTGCTCCATCTTGGCCTGCGCCTGTCCCCGGTTCCAGTTGGCGGTGTCGCTGGCCAGCTTCTCCACCTCTATCCCCGCGTCTGTCAGCGCCTTGATGGAGTACTCCGTGCGCAGCAGTGCATCCTGATGGCCGGGCTCCCCCTCCAGCATGACATACTGCAAAACGCCGTCCCCATTGCGGTCCAGATTCTCCTGGTCAGACAGCCAGGCATCCCGAACCAGCTCCCCCTGGATGGTGCCGCCCTCCTCCGCCTGGACCCCCACATAATACACCTGTTCCCAGCGCTGGATGTCCTCTGCCACCGGCTGGCGGTTAAAGAAAATCAGGGGGATCCCGGCCTCCTGGGCCTTGTCCACAATCACCGCCGCAGCGGTCCGATCCACAATATTGACGCACAGCACATCGCAGCCCCGGGATAAAAAGCCGTCCACCTGCTCCAGCTGGGTGGTCTGGTTGCTGCGCCCGTCGGCAGTGGACAGGTTGATTTTCAGCGTCTGCGTCTCCTCCCCCAGGGCCATCTGCTCCAGGTTCTGCACAATGGTGGAGATGAAGGTGTCATCCTGGGTATACAGCGCCACCCCCACCCGCAGCGTGTCCCCCTGGGTGCTCTCTTTCCCGCCGCATCCCGCCGCCGGAAGCAGAAGCAGGCCGGCCAGCAGCAGCGTTCCCAGCCGCCTAAGAGGTGACCGGGAACAGCAGCTTTTGATTATCGGGATCATACATATCCTCCCCCCGTATCATGGAAAAGGCCAGGGGCTGTGTGGGAAGCTCCTCCCGCCGTGCGGCGCGGACCGCCCCCTCCACAGCCAGATAGCCGGCGGCATAGTCGCTCCAGGCCGCCACGGCGGAGAGGGTGCCCCGCTCCAGACAGCCCGCGATGGCGGCGGTCCCTCCCACGCCATAGAGTCCGGCAGTCAGCCCGCCGCTCTCCTTTGCCCCGGCCATCCGCTCGGTGGCAGAGGACTCGAAGGCCACCGCCTGTTCGGCGCCGCTCTCCTCTATCAGCTGTGCCAGAACATTCCCCAGATCCTGGGCCGTCACCGTGCGCAGCTCCACTGTCACGCCGGCCCCGGTCAGCTCCTCCTGAGCCGCCTGCAGCCGGGCGCAGACCCCGGCGCTCCCCGGCGCCGTGTTCAGCAGCAGCACCGTCCCGCCGGTCCAGTCTGCCAGTACCGCCTGGGCCAGCTGTTTCCCCAGGGCGGCGTTGTCCGGGGCCACGGTACCCGCCGCGCCATCCAGCGGGGATTCCAGCGTAAGCACCGGAGCAGATCCGGCCACAGCCTCCAACTCCTGTTCCAACTCTTCACAGTCAGCGGGCACTGTCACCAGTACGTCGGCTCCGCTCTCCGCCTCCCGCAGCAGCAGGCCCGCCTGCTCCGCCCCGTCGTTGTCCGGGGTGAGGGTCAAAAAGCGCAGCTCCGCCCCCAGCTCGCTCGCCGCCTGCTCCATGCCCTGGCGGGCATTGGCCCAGAGCGCGCTGTCTGACTCCCGGATCACCACGGAGACCTCTGTGGGCCGCCGCTCTCTGCCCCCCAGGGACAGCTGGGGAACCGCCAGAGTCAAAATCACCGCCGCCCCCAGCGCCGCCAGAATGGCCAGCTGAATCAGATCGTTTTTCCGCTTGTTCACTGCACACCCTCCCTCTGATAGGGGGCCGCCCCCTCCTCATCCAGGGCGGGCAGGCGGATTCGCACCGTGGTCCCCTCGTCCGGCTCGCTGAGGATGGTCAGGCCGTAGGCCTGGCCAAAGGTGAGCCGGATGCGCTGGTGGACGTTGCGCACGCCAATCCCCGATCCGCTGGTGCGCACCTGCGGCCGGTCCTCGTCCAGCAGGGATGCCGCAACCTCCGGCCGCATCCCCAGGCCGTTGTCCGTCACATCAATGATCAGGTCCTCCCCCTCCCGGCGCGCCTCCACGCAGATCAGCCCGTCGTCCTCCGCGCTGGCCATCCCGTGGTAAATGGCGTTTTCCAGGATGGGCTGGACAATCAGCTTCAGGGTATACAGCCCCTGGGTGTCCGGCTGGGCGGTGATGCGGGTGGTAAACTTATTTTTATACCGGATCTGCTGGATATTCATATAGTGCCGGGCGTGCTCCAGCTCGTCGGAGAGGGGGATAATATTCTTCCCTCTGCTCAGAGAAATCCGGAACAGCCGGGCCAGGGAGGTCACCATCTGGATGGCCTCCTCATACCGCCCGGCCTCCGTCATCCAGATGACGGAATCCAGCGTGTTGTAGAGGAAGTGGGGGTTGATCTGGGACTGGAGCACCTCCAGCTCCGACTGCCGCTTCTGGGCCTCCTGCTGGATGATGTCGTCCATCAGGTGGCGCATGGTGGACACCATGGAGCGCACCGAGTGGCTCAGCCGCCGCACCTCATAACAGCCCGCCTCCTCGATGTCCACGTCCTGCCGACCCGCCTCCAGCTCCTTGATGGAGTGCTCCAGCCGGCGGATGGGATCCGTGATATGGGCGGAAATGCGGAAGTTTAAAAATGCCAGCAGGAAGACAGAGAAGAGCAGCAGGGACAGTCCGAACAGGAACATCTGCCGGGAATCCGCCGTCAGGCTGTCCCCCGGCACCACGCCCACCAGCTTCCAGCCGGTGTATCCCACGGTTTTGACCGTGACCTGTCTGCGCTGCCCCTGAAACTCCTCCCAGTGGGTGCCGTCCCGGTACTGGGCGGCGGCCAGGTTGTTCTCCTCCAGCACGCCGGCATAGATCAGCTGCTGCCGGGGGTGGTAGATCAGCTCCCCATCCCCGTCCACCAGATAGAGGTAGCCCCCGTTGGACAGCTCCACGTCCCAGCACACCTGCTCAATGCCGCCAAAGCCCATATCCACCAGCAGCACGCCGCTCTGGGTAACCCCGTCCCGGGTCAGCTGGACGTGCCGGCTGAGGGAGACCACCCACTGATAGCGGTAGTCCGGGTCATCAAACAGATTCTGCACATGGGGGGTGGAGAAGTGGAAGTTCTCCATCCGCTCCATAGCCGCCTGGAACCAGCCGCTGTCCGCGGGCCGGGCGTCCCCTTTCAGGGCTGAAAGGGGGGTGGCGGACACCAGTCCCCCCCGTTCGTCAAACACCGCGATGGAGACCAGGGAGTCCCGGTTTTCCTCATAGAGCAGCTCCATGGCGTCCACCAGGCTGTCCTCGGCCAGGTCCATATTTTTGATCACCCGGTAATACATGGTGTCGGACACCCGCATCATCCGGCGCAGGTAGCTGTCCAGATTCTGGTTGGCCTGGGCCAGCACGCGCTGGCTGTTTTCCTCCACCAGGGTCTCCGTCTCCGCGGAAAAGCGCCAGAACAGGCTCAGCCCCATAAACACCATGCCCACCACGGCCACCGCGGTAAACGAGAGGGAGATCACCATCTGAATGCTCATCCTGCGGTACTGCTCGGCCAGCCGGGCGGCAAAGGATTTAAACATCCGCATGCGGTTCTCCCTCCTCTCACACAAACTTTGATCTGTTTCCCCCAGAGCGCTTTTGGCTTTCGTACCACGAAAGCCAAAAGCGGACCATGGTCCGCCGTTTCCGCGCGGGGCAGGCAGGCCTTAACCGCCCGCCTGCCCGGCCTGTCCGGCGCGGAACTTGGAGGGGGAGACTCCAAAGTGCCGCTTGAACACATAGCTGAAATAATTGGGATCGGTATACCCCGTCTGCTCTGCAATCAGATACGTCTTGTCATCCGTCTCCCGCAGCAGCCGGGCCGCCTGCTCCATGCGGACATTGGTCACATAGGAGGTAAAGCTCATCCCGGTCTCCCGCTTGAACAGGGTGGAAAAATAGGTGGGGGAAAGATGCAGGTGGCTGCACAGGGTCTCTACACTTAAATCGCTGTCCGCATAGTTTCGGCTGATAAAATCCTTGGCCCGCTCCACCGTCTTCCACGCGGAATCGGTGCGCTGCCGCCCCAGCAGCTCCTGCAGCGTCAGGCACCGGCTGACCAGCCACCGGCCCAGCTCCTCCAGAGAGCGGAAGTCCGTGATGGACACCACGCCGGTAAAGCCGGGGCCGAACACCTCGTCCACCTCCACCCCGCCGCTTCGGGCCAGCTTAATCAGGGAGGTCACCGTCTCCAGGAAAAACAGGTGGCACTGGGACAAGGACAGCCGCGCCTCCCGCACCCGGCCGATCAGGCCGTCTATCACCTGCTCCACCTGCTCCGGACTGCCCACCTTGACCGCGGCGGACAGGGAGCGCTGATCCTCCTCTTCAAAGGAGAGCCGCACGGAGTGGTCGGGCTCCAGATCGCCGATATAGAGCACCCGGCCCTCCCCCATCACCACCCGGTAATCCAGGGCCGCCCGGGCGCCGTCCACCGAGGTGTCCAGCTCCTGGGGGCCGGCGCACAGCCGCCCGATTCCAATGGACAGGGACATGCCCAGATAGCTGCGGGCCAGGGCGACCAGGCGCTCCAGCTCCTCCAAAATGGGGTAAATTCCCCGGCTGTCCTCCTGGGTGAACATCAGGGCAACCGCGTCATTGTACAGCACCGTGCGCACCGAGCACCCCGCCAGGGAAAAATGCTCCTGAAAGAAGGCGCGCACCGACAGCAGCAACAGTTCATCCCGCTCCGCCGTGCCGCCCGCCTCCGGCGCGTCCACCTGCACCAGGGCGGCGGCCCAGGCCCCCTCCGGAAGCTCAATTTCATAGCGGGCGGCCCGCTCCCAAATCTGCTCCGGCCGAATCTCCCCGTCCAGCAGGCGGGCATAGAACAGCTCCCGCAGCACGGGCAGGCTCTCCTCATACCGCCGGCGCAGGGTCTCCATATCCCGCCGCTCCATGCGCTGCTCGTCCAGCTGCTCCCGCAGCCGGGTCAGCACCTGTGCCAGCTCGGGGGCGTTGATGGGCTTTAGGATATATTCCGATACATTCAGCCCCACCGCCTGGCGGGCATACTCAAAGTCGTCAAAGCCGGAGAACACCACCAGCTTGGCCGCCGGAAGCCGCTGCTTCAGCCGCCGGCACAGCTCCAGGCCGTCCATAAAGGGCATTTTAATATCTGTCAGCACCACATCGGGGCTCAGCTGCTCGGCCAGCTCCAGGGCCTCCTGCCCGTTCTCCGCCTCCCCGACCAGCTGAAAGCCCAAACCAGCCCAGTCAATTTTCCGGCTGATGCCGACCCGGATCTCCTCCTCGTCATCGGCCAACAGCACGCGGTAGGGCTCCATAGCGGCGCCTCCTTTCGACACGTTGTAGTATAGCATAGCAAAAGTGAATTGAAAACTGTGAAAAGGGGGCGCCCATCCGCCGAGCGGCGGACGGACGCCCCTGTGTGACAGAAAAAGGGACTTACTTCTTCACCAGATATTTGCGCATATCCAGGGCGCAGGCGAACAGGATAATGCCGCCCTTGACCAGGTAAATCAGATCCTGGGGCACGCTGGTCATATTCAGACCGACAAAGATCAGGCGCAGCAGCAGCACGCCGATGATGATGCCGCGAATTTTGCCGATGCCGCCGACGAAGGAAACGCCGCCGATAACGCAGGCCGCGATGGCGTCCAGCTCATAGTTGAAGCCGGTGTTGGCGGTATTGGAGCCGATGCGGGCGCCTTCCACAAAGCCGGTCCAGCCGTACATGGCGCCGGCCAGAGCGAAGACCATAATGGTGGTGGCAAAGACATTGACGCCGGAGACCCGGGCGGCCTCCTCATTGGCGCCCAGAGCAAACATATTCTTGCCGAAGGTCGTCTTGTTCCAGATAAACCACATCAGGACAGCCAGGCCGATTGCAATCCACACATAGTTGGGAATCGGAGTATAAACCGTCTCGCCCATGCGGTTGACGCCGGTGGGCACCTGAGCGAAGGGCAGGGAGCCCTTGATGAAGTTGGTATAGGAGTCGTCCAGGCTGGAGATGGCCATGCCGCCGTTGTTGCCCATGTTGACATAGAGCAGCAGGCAGGAGTACAAAATCAACTGGGTGCCCAGGGTGACGATGAAGGGGTGGAGCTTGAACTTGGCCACGAAGAAGCCGTTAAAGGCGCCCACCACCACGCCGATTCCCACGGCGATGAGGATGACCACAGGAATGGGCAGGGTGCCCAGCTCGGGCCACATTTTGCTGGAGCTGCCCACCTTCTGCAGCAGAGAGGCGGAAATACAGGCCGTGATGCCCACCGCACGGCCTGCGCTCAGGTCGGTGCCGGTCAGGACGATACAGCCCGCGATACCCAGGGCGGCGGGCAGGTAAGCCGCCGTCTGGGACAGGATATTTACCAGAGAGGCGGGACCCAGAAAGCGGGGGTTGATCATCTGGATGACAATGACCGCGATGATCATCAGGATGTACAGCGCGTTGTCCAGCAGCAGGTTTCCCACCTGCTTGGAGCTTATGTTCCTCCTGGCCTTCGCAGCCATTTCTTTTGACTCGTTGCTCATGGTACAGTTCCTCCTCTTTTACACATACTTGGCCGCCAAGGTGAGGATCTCCTCCTGGCTGGTATTCTTGGCGTCCACCTCGCCGGCCACCTGGCCGCCGGACATGACGATAATCCGGTCACACACACCCAGCAGCTCGGGCATTTCAGAGGAGACCATGATAACCCCCTTGCCTTCGTTGGCCAGGTCAATAATCAGCTGGTAAATTTCGTACTTGGCGCCCACGTCGATGCCGCGGGTGGGCTCGTCCAGCAGCAGCACCTCCGGCTTGGTGAGCAGCCAGCGGCCGATGATGACCTTCTGCTGGTTGCCGCCGGACAAAGAGCGGATTTGGGTTTTCTGGCTGGGGGTCTTGATGTGCATGGCCTGAATGGCCCAGTCCGTCTGCTCAGACATTTTCTTGTTGCTCAGGCACACGCCGCCCAGCAGATAGTCCTTCAGGCTGGAGATCACCGTGTTCTCCCGGATGTCCCGGATGCCGAAGATGCCGGTGGCCCGGCGCTCCTCGGTGAGCAGGGCGAAGCCGTTTTTGATAGCCTCCTGGGGGCTGCGGTTGCGGATCTCCTTGCCGTGGAGGCGGATATGCCCTCCCCCGCGGGTCATGGCGCCGAACAGGTTCTCCAGCGTCTCGGTGCGGCCCGAGCCGTCCAGGCCGGCAATGCCCAGCACCTCGCCCTTGCGCAGCTGGAAGGAGGCGTCCTTCAGCCGGGTGTACTTGCCGGAAATATGCTCGACCTCTAAAATGACCTCGCCGGGCTTGTTGGTCTTGGGCGGGAAGCGGTTGGTCAGCTCCCGGCCCACCATCAGACGGATGATCTCGTCCATGGTCAGCGTATTGGCCGGCCGGGTGGCCACCCAGGTGCCGTCGCGCATGATGGTGACGTCGTCGCTGATACGCAGGATCTCGTCCATCTTGTGGCTGATGTAAATGATGCCGCACCCTTTTTTCTTCAGCATGTCAATGATACGGAACAGGTGCTCCACCTCTGTCTCCGTAAGGGAAGACGTGGGCTCGTCAAACACGATGATTTTGGAGTCATAGGACACGGCCTTGGCAATCTCCACCATCTGCCGCTGGGAGACGGGCAGGGTGGACATGACCGCCTTGGGGTTGACGCTGACCTCCAGGGTGTCGAAAATCTCCTTGGTGCGCCGGTCCATGATCCGCTCGCTGACCATGATACCCCCCACCTTGGGATAGCGGCCCAGCCACAGGTTGTCCTTTACCGTGCGGGTCAGGGCCTGGTTAAGCTCCTGGTGCACCATGGCCACGCCGTTTTCCAGCGCCTCCTTGGAGCTTTTGAAATTGACCTCTTTGCCGTCCAGCAAAATCGTCCCGCTGTCTTTGCTGTATATGCCGAACAGGCACTTCATCAGGGTGGACTTGCCCGCGCCGTTCTCTCCCATCAGGGCGTGAACCGTACCCGCCCGAACGGTGAGGCTTACGTTGTCAAGGGCCTTGACACCGGGGAACTCCTTGCTGATACCGCGCATTTCCAGCAGTGCTGGCTGCTCCATAATATTCCTCCTCTCTCCTGGTGAAACCACCGCTTCATACGCGGAACAAGCCGGCCGCGCATCAAGCAGGGATTTCACAGGCGGGAGCGGGGCTGCCTTTCTATGGCAGCCCCGCTCGTCCGTTGATCCTTTCAGACCGGGGCGCTCTCTTTCAAACGGAGAGAAGCTTAGCCCTCAGCGGTGTACATGGCGTAGGGGACCTGAATCTTGTTGGGGATGGTCTCGCCCTCTTCAGTGACAGCCAGCTTGTACTCGTCGGTGTTGGCCATCAGGGCCTCGCCGTCGACGACGTTCTGAACCAGAGTGGCGATGGTGGCGGCCATGGCCTCGCCGTCCTGCTTGACGGTACCGGTCATGATGCCGGCGTCGATCTTCTCAACCGCGGAGGCCAGGGCGTCCACGCCGTACACGGGGATGGTCTTGTCGCCGCCCTCCACGTTGTAGCCGACGGTCTGCAGGGCCGCGATGGCGCCCTCGGCCATGCCGTCGTTGTTGGCGATCACCAGCTCGATCATGTTGCCGTTGCCGTCGTTGTACTGACCCAGGATGGTGTTCATGTAGTCGGTGGCGGCCTGAGCGGACCAGGCGCCGGTGGTGTCCACCAGATACTTGTCGGTGTTGCTGTCGTCATAGAACTTCAGAGCGGGCTTGCCGGCCTCCTCCAGGATGGCATCGGCGTCCTCCACACCGTACTGGGTGCGGTACTCGGCCTCGGGGTTGCCCTCCTGGCCCTTGAACATGACGTAGGAGATCTCGCCGTCGCCGTTCAGGTCCACGGCGTCATAGTTGGCCACCAGGTACTCGCCGATGGCCTGTCCCTGCATGTGGCCGGCCTCAGCGGGGTCGGTGCCCACGAAGGCGGTATCCTCATAGCTCTGGAGGACGGAGGCGTCAAAGTCGCGGTTGAAGAAGATGACGGGGATGCCCTGAGCGGAGGCGGCATCCACCACGTTCTGAGCGGCGTCGGGGGAGGCGTTCTCCACGATGTTGACAATCAGCAGGTTGTAGCCGTCGGTGATGGCGGTGTTGATCTGATCCATCTGGTTGGCCTGGTTGGTCTGGCCGTCAAAGTTCTGATACTCCACGCCCAGGGCGTCCAGCTCAGCGTCCATGGCGGTGCGGACGGTGGAGATGTAGGCATCGGCATAGTTGTAGTAGAACACGCCGACTCTCAGATCAGAGGCGGGGGCGGCGGAGCCGTCGCCGGTCTGGCTGGTGGAGCCGTCGCCGGAGCCGGAAGCGTCGCTGCCGCCGGCGGAGCTGCCGCTGCCGCTGCTGGAGCAGCCGGCGAACAGGCCGACCAGCATGGCGGCGGCCAGAGCAAGGGCAAGTTTCTTTTTCATTGTTATTCCTCCTGTTTTTGATGGAATTTTCCTCGCGTTTGCACGGAAAAGCGCCCCATCCCCGCACAAGGGATACGGACCTTTTCCGTCGTTTTCATTTTAACGGTTTGTCCCCGCGAAAACGATAGAAAATTCTTCAAAAATGTATCAAAAAACTAAGATCAAAAATTTTAAGAACACGCCGCCGGCGGCACGTCCTGCCCCGCACAGCCCGCACCTCTTTTCCTTGCGCCCCCCGCGCCGGCATCGGAAATGGAACAAATTCCCTTGACAAGCTGACAACCTGTATGTTAAAATGGGGTTGTTACCAGAGCAGGATACCCAGCACACCCGATATCTCACACAAAAGCGAGGTGTTTCCCACACCATGAAACAATCTGCTTCCCCTCCAATTTATTCCCAGGTCGCCTTTGATATTGCCTCTAAAATTGTCTCCGGTGAGATTAAGGTGGGGGAGCGCTTCACGGGCCGCTCTCTGATGGGCTCCCAGTACGGCGTCTCCCCCGAGACCATCCGCCGGGCCATGCGCCATCTGGGCGACATGGGCATCGTCTCCACCCAGAACAATGTGGGCTCTACGGTGCTGTCCCAAAAGCGGGCGGTGGAATACGTGGAGCAGTATCAAGCAGGCAACGACCTGCGCTCTCTGAAGGCCAGCCTGCGGGAGATGGTCGCCCGGCGGGACGCGCTGAATGAGCAGATCAGCCAGACCTTCAACCGCATTATGGACCTGAGCGAGCGCTTCCGCCACAGCGACCGGCTGCGCACCTATGAATTCCAGGTGTCCGACGGCCCCACAGCCGGCCGGAGCATTGGGGAGCTGCAGTTCCGCCAGCGGACCGGCGCCACCATCGTGGCCGTGCGCAAGGGGGAGGACATCCTGCTCTCCCCCGGTCCCCAGACGCTGCTGGAGCAGGGAGACGTCCTGGTGGTGGCCTGTGAGCTGTCCCAGCTGGAACAGGTCTCCCATCTGCTGGGGCAGCCCGGGGCGGGGCGCGCCGCCGCTCCCTGAGCGCCCCCGTCCGTCCCCTTACTGTCAGCGCATATCACGATAATCTATGTTGAGAGAGGAGTAAGCCATGAAAAAACCATTGTCCCTGATTCTGGCGGCCCTTGTGGCCCTTTCCCTGACTGTGTGCGTCAGCGGCGCAGGCAGCAGCGGCCAGGACACGGCCGCAGGCGGCTACGGCCCCAACCGGACGCCCGCGCCGGGAGAAAAAACCTCCATCACCTTTGCCGACGTGGGCTGGGACTCCATCAAGCTGAACAATGCTCTGGCCGGGCTGGTGGCGGAAAACGTTTTCGGCTATACCTGGCAGGAGACGCCGGGCTCCACTCCCATCTCCCACGAGGCGCTGATGCTGGGGGACGTGGACGTGCACATGGAGGAGTGGACGGACAACATCTCCTCCTATCAGACCGATCTGCAGGCCGGCAAATTTACCGAGCTTGGCATCAACTTCAATGACAACTACCAGGGCTTTTACATCCCCCGCTATGTGGCCGACGAGTACCCCGATTTGAAGACGGTGAAGGATCTGGCCAAGTATCCCGAGCTGTTCCCCGATCCCGAGGACGCCTCCAAGGGCATCATCTACGGCGGCATTACCGGCTGGTCCATCACCGAGGTGATGGAGAAAAAGGTCTCGGCCTATGGCCTGGACCAGTATTATAACTACTTTGTCAGCGGCAGCGACGCGGTGCTCAATACGGCCATGACCTCCGCCTGGGACAACCAGGAGCCCATCGTGGCCTATTACTGGGAGCCCACCTGGCTGCTGGGCAAGTACGACTTTGTCCTGCTGGAGGATGACCCCTATAATCCCGACACCTTCCAGGACGGCATCGGCGCCTGCCCCGCCGTCACGGTCACCGTGGCGGTGAGCAACGACTTTGCCGCCTCCAACCCGGAGTACTGCGCGTTTTTGTCCAACTTCAGCATGCCCTCCGCCATCATCAGCGAGGCCCTGGCCTATATGCAGGACAGCGGCGCCAGCTATACCCAGGCGGCCCAGTGGCTGCTCACCGAGTCCCACCCGGAGCTGGTTTCCCAGTGGCTCACCGACGAGCAGGCGGACGCCCTGCTGGAATCCCTCGGTTCTTCTGACGGCGGCGGGTTCAGCCTGTCAGAGCTGCTGTTCCAGTTCCCCGCCTTCCTGCAGCTGGACACCGAGGCCATTGACAGCGCGGTGCGCTCCTTCGCCGTGTGGGCCAGCCCGGTGCTGGACGCCATCAGCGGCGCTTTGGGCAGTCTGGTCAGCGGCATCAACCTGCTGCTGAGATATATTCCGTGGCCCGTGCTGGTGCTGGCCGTGGCCGCGCTGGGCTGGCGCTCCCGGGGAAGCATCCGCAGCGGCATTCTCTACGGTGTGCTGTTCGCCCTGATCGGCGCGGTGGGCTACTGGGACATGATGGAGCTGACGCTGTCCATCGTCATCGCCAGCGTGATCATCGCCCTGATTATCGGCCTGCCCGTGGGCATTCTGCTCTCCGGCTCCGACCGGGCCAACCGGATTGTCCGGCCCATTCTGGACACCATGCAGACCATGCCTGTCTTTGTCTATCTGATTCCCGCCCTGCTGCTGTTCGGCACGGGCAACGCCTCCGCCGTCATTGCCACCGTTATTTACGCCGTGGTGCCTGTCATCCGGCTGACCAGCCTGGGCATCCGGCAGGTGGATAAGGAGGTGGTGGAGGCCGCCCGCTCCTTCGGCTCCACCAAGCGCCAGGCGCTGTTCAAGGTCCAGATCCCCCAGGCCCTGCCCACCATTATGACCGGCGTCAACCAGACCCTGATGATGGCCATGGCCATGGTGGTCACCACCTCCATGATCGGCGCCCGGGGACTGGGCATGGAAGTGCTCAACGCCGTCAATCGCATTGAAATCGGACGCGGCCTGGTGGCCGGCTCCTGCGTGGTCATCCTGGCCATCATCCTGGACCGGGTGACCCAGGGCTGGTTCTCCGGCAAGAAGAAAAAGCAGCCGGCCCAGGACCAGCCCGACCGCAGCACCCCTGCCAAGCAGTGAGAGAGGAGGAGACGACAATGGCAGATCCCAAGGATATTATCATCAGAGTGGAGCACGTCTCCAAGCTCTATGGCCTGAACAAATCAGACGCCGCCAAAATGATGGCCGCCGGCGCCGACAAGGGCACGGTCTATAAAAAGACCGGCTGCACCGTGGCCCTGTGGGACATCAATCTGGAGATTCCCAGGGGACAGATCTTTGTCATCATCGGCCTGTCCGGTTCGGGCAAGTCCACCATGGTGCGCTGCTTCAACCGGCTGAACAAGCCCACCTCGGGCAAAATCCTGTTCGACGGGCAGAACCTGGCGGAGATGGACAGCAAGCAGCTGCTGGAATTCCGGCGGAACAAAATTTCCATGGTGTTCCAGTCCTTCGGCCTGATGAGCCACCGGGACGTGATGGGCAACGTGGCCTATGGCCTGGAGGTGAAGGGCATCCCCAAGGCCGAGCGGGAGGCGAAGGCCATGCAGGTCATCTCCATGGTGGGGCTGGAGGGCTGGGAGCACCAGAGCTGCGAGCAGCTCTCCGGCGGCATGCGACAGCGGGTGGGCATCGCCCGGGCCCTGGCCAACGACCCGGACGTGCTGCTGATGGATGAGCCCTTCTCCGCCCTGGACCCCCTGGTCCGGCGGGATATGCAGTTTGAGCTGCTGCAGATTCAGCGCAAGCTGCAAAAGACCGTGATCTTCATCACCCACGATATTGACGAGGCCTTCAAGCTGGGGGACACGGTGGCCATCATGCGGGACGGCAAGGTGATTCAGGTGGACACCCCCGAGGGCATGAGCGCCCACCCCGCCGACGACTATGTCCGGGAATTTACCGGCAGCGCCGACAAGTCCAAGGTCACCACCGTGCGGAACATCATGATCACCCCCTCCAGCCTGGTCCGCCTGACTGAAGGCCCCGAGCACGCCATCCAGGAAATGCGCAAAAATGCCCTGTCCACCGTGTATGTGGTGGACGACCGGCTGCGTCTGGCGGGTATCCTCACCATTCGGGACGCCATCCGCGCCTTCCAGCAGGGGCTGAGCATCCTGCAGGTCATGTCCTCCGACGTGCAGACCACCACCCCCGACGCCATGGTGGCCGACATTATGTCCATGTCCGCAGAGTCCCCCTATCCCCTGGCGGTGGTGGACGAGGACGGACAGCTCAAGGGGATTGTCACCAAGGCCAGCGTGCTGTCCTCCCTGGTATAAAAAAAGAAAAAATTCCGCGCAGAAGGGCCGCCCTTTGGGCGGCTCTTCTGCGCGGGAGACTGTCGAAAAAGTGGCTTGTCAATTGCAATTGACAAGCCACTTTTTCGAGAAAGGCAGCACGAAAGACAGTCCTCGATTTCTTGAGAAAAAGTCGGACTGTCTTTCGTGAGAGGTGTCATTTCCGACGTACACGCCGCCGGAAATGACGGATTCAATTTTATTCCTGCAGCTGCGGCCGCAGGAACTCCCTGCGGGAGGGCTTTTTCGACAGTCTCAATTCGTCTGTTCGGATAGAGCTGGGCCGTGAATGGCGTTATCGGCCGCTCTCCGCCCGGTCCTGGCGGATCAGCAGCTTCAGCGCCTCCACCCCCACCTGAATGGCGGCCGAAGTGTCATGGGACTCCGCCTGATCCAGGCCGGCGGCCTCCCGCTCCTGGTTCCAAATGACATGGAACACCGACCCGCAGCGCACCCGCCGGGCGGCGGCCACTGTGAACAGTGCCGCCGACTCCATCTCGCTGGCCAGAACCCCCAGCCGCTTCCACGCCTCCCACTTCTGCTCCAGGTCAAAGGACACCGGCATCCGCTGGGGGGAGTGCTGTCCATAAAAGGAGTCCTTGCACTGCACCACGCCGGTGTGCCAGCGCTTTCCCAGACTGCGGCAGGCCTGTGTCAGGGCACAGGTCACGGCAAAGTCGGGAACTGCCGGGTACTCAATGGGGGCGTACTCCCGGCTGGTGCCCTCCATCCGAACCGCGCCGGTGGCCACCACCACATCGCCGCTCTGGACAGACAGGTCAATTCCGCCGCAGGTCCCCACCCGGACAAAGGTGTGGGCGCCCAGGTTGCACAGCTCCTCCATGGCAATGGCCGCCGAGGGGCCGCCGATGCCGGTGGACACCACGCTCACCGTCTCCCCCAGCAGCTTCCCGGTGTAGGTTGTATACTCCCGGTTTGTCCTGACATGGACCGCATCTTCAAAATACCGGGCAATGCTCTCGCACCGGCCCGGGTCCCCGGGCAGAATGCAGTACCGCCCCACGTCTCCCTGGACGCAGTCAATGTGAAACTGTCTCTGCCGCTCCGCTTCCTTCATGCCATAAAACCTCCCCGGGCCGCTCCGGTGAACGTGCGGCCATGTTGTTTGTCCCTATTATACCGCTTCCCGCCCTGTGTCTCAAGGTTTTTCTCCCCGGGCGGAGGCCGTGAAACATTCGTTTGACATTCGTACAGACGTATGATAAAATAAACAAAATTAAAGTCCGTCCTGCTGAAAGGAGCTCCATCATGGCTAAACTGACCGCCAAGCAGCAGCAGATTTACGACTATATTCTCGCCTTCTTGTCCCAGCACGGCTACCCCCCTTCGGTCCGGGAAATCGGGGCCGCAGTGGGGCTGAAGTCCCCCTCCACCGTCCACTTCCACCTGAAGGGGCTGGAGGAGGCCGGCGTGATTGTCAAGACCGAGGGCAAAACCCGGGCCATCACCCTGACCCATGCCGGCGCAGCGGAGGAGGCCGACCCCCAGGCCAACCAGATCCCCGTACTGGGCAATGTGGCCGCGGGCGCTCCCATCCTGGCCCAGGAGTATATCGAGGATTATCTGACCTTTGACACCCAGGGCCTGTCCGGAGAGCACTTTGCCCTGAAGGTGCGGGGCGAGTCCATGCTGGGGGCCGGCATTCTGCCCGGCGATCTGGTGGTGGTCCACCGGCAGCAGGAGGCCTATAACGGGGAGATTGTGGTGGCCTTGTTTGAGGACGAGGCCACGGTCAAGACTCTGCGCCGGAAGGACGGCCACACCTGGCTGCTGCCGGCTAACGACGCCTATGCCCCCATCAACGGCGACGACGCCCAAATCATCGGAAAAGTGGTGGCCGTGGTACGCCGGTACTGAAAACCAAACAGAGAAACAGCGGGCGGCGCTCCTTTGGGGGAGCGCCGCCCGCTTATGCCTGTCGCAGCTCAGTTGAACTTGTAGATTTTCCGGGCCAGCCGGTACAGCCCCACCGACAGCTTCCGGCCCTGATAGCCGGGGAAGTTGGTAAAGGCCGAAACCGCCCGGTATTTCATCTTGTGGTAAATACCCGCGTCCACAGTGCGCAGGTACTCCCACAGCTGGGTCTTTTTCCCCAAAGACTCCGGGGTGTTGGCCAGGATCAGGAAGATGGTGGAGATCGCCATCATCATGGCCAGATAGTTGAACATGTACCGCCCCAGCTTCTTATGCTCTGCCGACACCTGGCGCAGGTCGTGGGAGTCAATCATCTGATAGGTGACCCGCAGCTGCTGATCCACCCGGCTGACCATCACCTTTTCGTTGACAGACTGGTCGGCCCGGCCGATGAAGTAGCGATACAGGTCTACATCCAGATAGTACATGTTCCGCACAGAGGGCAGGGGCTGATAGACAAAGATGTTGTCCACATAGAAGGTGTGCTTGGGCAGCTCCAGCCCGCAGTCCCGCAGCAGCTGGGTGCGGTAGATGACGCTGTGCATCAGCAGGTACTGGGAGGGGCGGAAGCGGCCAATCTGATCCCATCCGAACACCCGCCCCCGGGGGAACACGTTGCGGTAGTGCATCACCCGCTGGCTCTTGGTTTCGGCGTGCTCATAGACATAGTTGCAAATCATCATATCAATGGGCTTGCCGTCCCGGGTAAACTGCCGCAGCTTGTCCAGAGCCTGGTGCAGGGCGTGGACGTCCACCCAGTCGTCCGAGTCCACCACCTTGTAGTAGATGCCCCGGGCGTTGCGCAGCCCGCAGTTCACCCCCTCGCCGTGGCCGCCGTTCTCCTGGTGGATGGCCCGGACGATGTCGGGGTACTGCTCCTGATACCGGTCGCAGATGGCCGGAGTCTCGTCCCTGGTGGACCCGTCATCCACCAGGATGATCTCAATGTCGTCGCCCCCCTGCAGCAGCGTCTCCACACAGTGCTCCATATAGGCGGCGGAGTTGTAGCAGGGAACGGCAAAGGTGATCAGTTTATCCATTGTTATTTCTCTCCGTTTTCAGTTTCATTCCGCAAAAAAGTTCTCATGTGCAAGGGGCCTGCGGGCGGATTCCGGCACCGCCCAGGCCCTGTGCCGGGCAAGGCCGCACCGGGCTTTCATTTGGTTAACAGCGTTTCCGCCAGGTCCAGCGCTCGCCCTGCAATGGCATCCTCGTCGGAGCAAGCTGCATATCCCTCGCTTCCGGCCAGAGCCGAAAGCTCGCTCATTTTGCTGCTCCTCCTCTCCAAATGAAACCCGCTTCGCTGGGCTTTCATTTGGTTAACAGCGTTTCCGCCAGATCCAGCGCTCGCCCTGCAATGGCATCCATATTATAGTATTTGTACTCGGCCAGCCGGCCCAGCAGATGCAGGTTGGGGAAATGCGCTGCCATCTCCTGATACTTCTGGTACAGGGCGTTGTTTTCGGGGTTGATGATGGCGTAGTAGGGGATCTCCCCCTCCGCCCCGGTATAGGCCCGGGAGTACTCCTTTACAATGGTGGTAACGCCGGGCTTCTCCTGTCCGGTGAGGTGCTTGAACTCGGTGATGCGGGTATAGTCCTCGTCCACGGTGTAATTCACCGTGCCGTAGCCCTGGAAATCGTCCTGCGCCAGGGTCTCGAACCGGAAGTCCAGAGTGCGGTAGGGCAGCGGGCCCAGCCGGAAGCGGAACAGCTCGTCGGCCTGACCGGTATAGATCACAGGCCCCTCAAAGGGTACGCCGTCCGCCTTCAGCACCTCCCCCGACAGGTCCAGCCGGTTCAGGGCGTCTGTCCCCAGCTCCAGGGTGATATTGGGATGGTCCAGCATCCGGCGGAACATGGCGGTGTAGCCCTCCAGCGGCATGCCCTGATAGGTATCCTGAAAGTAGCGGTCATCCCGGGAGAGGAACACGGGCACCCGGGCAGTGGTGTTGGGGTCGATCTCCTCGGGGGTCTGGCCCCACTGCTTCATGGTGTAGTGGACGAACACGTGCTCGTACACATAGTCGGCCAGGGCGCTGATCTCGGGATCCGGGTTCTGCCGCAGCTCCAGGATGGTGACCTTGCGCTCCGCCCCATAGGCGGCGATGAGCTTGTCCCCCAGCCGCTTTCCTTCCTCGGCCCCGAAGGCGGTCTCCAGCGAGGTGAGGTTGAAGGGCACCGGATAGGTCATCCGCCCCCCGGTCTTTTCATCGGGGATATTGGCAATGACCCGGTGCTGGTAATCCCGCCACTGGGTAAAGCGGGACAGCCAGTCAAACACCCGCTTGTCGTTGGTGTGGAAGATATGCGGTCCGTACTGGTGAACCAACACGCCGGCCTGGTCCGCACAGTCATAGGCGTTCCCGCCTGCATGGGGCCGGCGTTCCAGCACCAGCACCCGCTTCCCGCCCTCGGCCAGCGCCCGGGCGGTCACAGCGCCGGCATAGCCCGCGCCGGCAATCAGGGCGTCATATTGATGCGTCAAGACGAATTCATCCTTTCCAGGGCATTTGAAAACAAACGGCCCATTCTGTGCCCTAGTATAGCATACCTTTCGGAAAAAAGGAATTAAAATTCCCTGAAGATTTGTGTAAAAAAACTGTTCTGCGGCGGCAGCGGGCCGTCTCTGCAGCATTTCAGGGGCCCGGTCCCACTTTTTTCTTGACAATTCCCCAAAAAGCGGATAAGATAGTGTGCGAATACCGCACAAATGCGAGGAAAAGGACAAGTACCCGGCTTCAAGCCGCACAGAGAGCCGCCGTTTTGGTGCAAGGCGGACGGGAGAGGACGGGGAACATCACCTTGGAGCTGAGGGCTGAACTGTCAGTAGGCCCCTCCGGCCGCCCCCGTTATCGGGCACAGCTTGAGTGGCCGGGCCGCGATCTGCCCGGCAAGAAGAGTGGTACCGCAGAGGTTTTTTCTACGCCTTTGTCTCTTTGCAGAGACAGGGGCGTTTTTATTTTGCGGAATGCTGCCCTGCGCGTGCAGGGGCGGCTATCAGCCGCCCGCCCCCTGGTAAAGTTTGCGCGCCTACGCGGGCGGATGATATCCGCCCCTGCAAAATGATACAATCCATTTTCACATAAAACGGAGGAATCAAAACCCATGGACTACAACAAGACCATCAACCTGCCCAAGACCGACTTTCCCATGCGGGCCGGCCTGCCCGCCCGGGAGCCCGGGATGCTGGAAAACTGGAACAAGCTGGACCTGTATCACGAGCTGCTGAAGAAGAACGAGGGCAAGCCCCTGTTCTCTCTTCACGACGGCCCTCCCTTCTCCAACGGCGGGCTGCACATGGGCCACGCCCTGAACAAGTCCATCAAGGACTTCATCACCCGGTCCTATGCCATGCGCGGGTACTACACCCCCTATATCCCCGGCTGGGACAACCACGGCATGCCCATTGAGAGCGCCATTATCAAGGAGCAGAAGCTCAACCGCAAGAACATGAGCGTGGCTGAATTCCGCACCGCCTGCCACAACTACGCCCAGAAATATATCGACATCCAGATGGAGGGCTTCAAGCGCATGGGCGTCCTGGGCGACTGGGAGCACCCCTACAAGACCATGGACCCGGGCTTTGAGGCCGAGGAGGTCAAGGTCTTCGGCGCCATGTACAAGAAGGGGTATATCTACAAGGGCCTCAAGCCCGTGTACTGGTGCCCCCACGACGAAACCGCCCTGGCCGAGGCGGAGATTGAGTATCAGGACGACCCCTGTACCACCGTGTATGTGAAGTTCCCGGTGAAGGATGACCTGGGCAAGCTCTCCCAGTACGGCGATCTGGACAAGACCTACTTCCTCATCTGGACCACCACCATCTGGACCCTGCCCGGCAACATGGCTATCGCCGTCCACCCCCGGGAGAGCTATGTGCTGGTGAAGGCGGACAACGGGGAGCAGTATATCCTGGCAGAGGCCCTTTGCTCCAAGGTGATGCAGGTGGGCGGCATCGAGCACTATGAAATCATCAAACAGTTCCAGGGCGCTGACTTTGAGTATATGAAGGCCCGCCACCCGTTCCTGGACAAGGACTCCCTGCTGTGCTGCGCCGAGTATGTCACCATGGACTCCGGCACCGGCTGCGTCCACACCGCCCCCGGCTTCGGCGCGGACGACTACGAGACCTGCAAGCGCTATCAGGTGGAGCTGGTGGTGCCCGTGGATGACCGGGGCCGCCACACGGAGTATGCCGGGAAATATGCGGGCATGAAGACGGAGGAGAGCAACCCCGTCATCCTTCAGGACATGAAGGAGAGCGGCATGCTCTTTGCCAGCGAGGAGATTGTCCACTCCTATCCCCACTGCTGGCGCTGCAAAAAGCCCATCATCTTCCGGGCCACCCCCCAGTGGTTCTGCTCGGTGGAGTCCTTCAAGGACGAGGCCTGCGCCGCCTGCGATGATGTGCGCTGGGTGCCCGCCTGGGGCATCGACCGGATGAAGTCCATGATTCTGGAGCGCGCCGACTGGTGCATCTCCCGCCAGCGCCGCTGGGGCCTGCCCATCCCCGTGTTCTACTGC
>JAHYYS010000040.1 GCA_019424865.1 bacterium | reverse complement strand
ATCCTCAACGGCGGCGCTCACGCCACCAACAACGTGGAGATCCAGGAGTTCATGGTCATGCCTGTGGGCGCCACCAGCTTCCGTGAGGCTCTGCGGATGTGCGCCGAGGTCTTCCATCAGCTGAAGACCACCCTGAAGGAGAACGGCACCCCCGCCGCCGGCGTGGGCGACGAGGGCGGCTACGCCCCCAACCTGAAGAAGGACGAGGACGCCCTGAAGGTGATCGTGCAGGCCATCGAGGAGGCCGGCTACAAGCCCGGCGAGGACTTCAAGATCGCCATCGACGCCGCCTCCTCCGAGTGGTGGGACGAGGAGCAGAAGATCTATATCCAGCCCAAGTCCGGCAAGAAGCTGACCCAGCAGCAGCTGGTGAACATGTGGAAGAAGTTTGCCGACAACTACCCCATCATCTCCCTGGAGGACGGCATGGCCGAGACCGACTGGGAAGGCTGGGCTATGCTGACCAAGGCCATCGGCGACCGCGTCCAGCTGGTGGGCGACGACCTGTTCGTCACCAACGTGGAGCGTCTGGCCACCGGCATTGAGAAGAAGGTGGGCAACGCCATCCTCATCAAGGTCAACCAGATCGGCACCCTGACCGAGACCCTGGACGCCATCCAGATGGCCAACCGGGCCGGCTACACTGCCGTTGTCTCCCACCGCTCCGGCGAGACCGAGGATACCACCATTGCCGACATCGTGGTGGCCACCAATGCCGGCCAGATCAAGACCGGCGCCCCCAGCCGTACCGACCGCGTGGCCAAGTACAACCAGCTGCTGCGCATCGAGGAGGAGCTGGGCGACATCGCCGAGTATCCCGGCATGAACGCTTTCTTCAACCTGAAGTAAGTTTCCAAGTTTCGCAGCACAGCCGCCCGCCGGGCGGCTGTGTTTTTTCTTGCCGCCCAGCTCCTCGGGGCCCCATCTTGGGGAGCCCCAGATGAGCCCAACGCAGTGGGTCGTCTGGGGGGAGGAAGAGCAAGGGAGCGCAGCGAAGTTTTTGCCGCAGGCAGAAACGGAGCAGAGCGGACTTTGTGACGACGAAGGGGCGGCAAAGCCGCCCTGAGCATTTAAAGAATCTTGGGGTCCCCATTGTGTGCCACGGCACACAATGGGCGGCTGGGCGACATCGCTGAGTATCCCGGCATGAAGGCTTTATTACGGGATGGATGATTATGCCGAACGGAAAACTCAAACTGAATACGCCGTACGGAGGAACATAAAATGAAGATGATGGATTGTGTAGAAGTGATTGTAGAAAAAGACAGCTATGTTAAGCAAAAAAATCGGACTGCCGGCCCGGGATCAACAGGCCCGGCGCTTCCGGCTGTCCGGAAGCGCCGGGCGCCATGTACTGCGTCCCCGCGCATCTTGATGAAATGGGTTCACTCGCCCCGCCGCTGCCGGATAACAAAATAGACCAGACAGCCCAGGGAGAGAAAGGCCGCCCCCAGGCAGGGGAAATAGATCTCCTGGGGAAGGCGGGCCAGGGCGGGGTGGCTCAGCACACACAGCGCGGAAAATCCCGCACAGGCCAGAGCGCTGAGCAGAATGAAACGGGGATTCCGGTTCTCGGCCAGCTCCAGGGCGCCCGCCCAGCTCTTCCTGCGCTCCAGCTGGCGCAGGAGCAGTTCCTCATCCCGGCAGCCCTTGATGAGAAAATAGGTCTTTTTCCCCATGCGGCCATCGGGGCGGCGCACCTGGCAGGAGAGGACGTAGTGCGAGCCGTTTTCCTTGAGCCGTTCCACCTTCCGCACTTCGTCCGCTCCGGCGGGGAGATAGGGCTGTGCCCCAATCCGGCGCAGAAGCTTCTGCGTCTCGGCGGCGGCCGCCGCATAGCCCGGCAGATTGTGCCCGGGACGAACCAGCTGCCGGACATCCACTGCAAACAGGGCGTCCTTCTCCGTCAGGAAAAAGACGGTGGCGTCCTGCACCGAGCGCCGCCCCAGGCGCACCGCCAGAAACACCGCCAGCGCCGTCACCCCCAGACAGAGGATCAGGGGGAAGAGCTCCCGGGACCAGCCCCTGGAGAGCATCAGCACCGTCCCGCCGCAGACGAGCAGCAGCGCCAGCACCGTAATCCCCACAATGCCGCCCAGGGTGCGCAGCCCGTACCGGCTCTTTTTTTCGCTGTCCGGGGACAGCCAGATTTTCGTTACCTTCATCGGCATCCCTGCCCTTCAGAGAGATGGAGACGGCTTTTCCCGCGGTATGCCCCCGGATCTGCGGGGAACCGGGGAGAGTCGGCCCCTGTTCTCCCATCATACCATGGGGCCCGCCCGCCGGCAAGGAAAATGATGGTCTGAGCCAGCGCGTCCGCCGGGGTGTGTACAGCGGTGCAGCCGCGCCGGACGGGAAAATGGAGTTGCTCCGCAAAAAAGCGATTGCCCCATTCCCAAAGCGGGCGAAAAGCGCTATCATAACAGGGAACCGCCCCGCAGTGCCACAGGAGCGGGGCGGCCAAACTAATGGAGGAGAAGTTATGCAGACATCCACTGATCTGAAAAACCTGCTTGCCCGGATTGACCGGAGGGGATATCCGGCCTACAAAGATACCAAAGGGGCCTATCAGTTCCCGGGGTATGTGCTGTCCATTGACCACGTCCAGGGAGATCCCTTTGCGGCCCCCTCCAAGCTGAGTATCCAGGTGAGCGGGAAAACGGCGGCCTTTCCGCGGCCGCTGTACCAGACGCCCCACCAGCGGATTGCCCTTCAGGATGAGCTGACCCGCCAGTTCGGCCGGCAGGCGGCTCAGGTTTCCTTCCAGGCCAAGGGTTCGGGACAAAGCGGCCTGATTTCCGTCAGCCGCTGCGGCCAGGAGGTGCTGGAGCGCACCGCCTGCCGCCTGGACCCCCGGAGCGGCGACATCCTGATGCGCCTGGAGGTGGGCTTCCCGGCCAACGGGCGGACCATCAACGCCCGGGAGCTGGAAAAGATTTTGTTTGACTTTCTGCCCCGGTGCGTGCAGTCCGCTCTGCTGTACCGCAATCTGGATGCCGGGCACCTGCAGGCCGTGGCCGGACTGGCGGAGGATCAGAACTATATCCGCCGGATGCTCCCGGAGCTGGGGCTGTGCGCCTTTGTGGCAGACTGCAGCATCCTGCCCCGGGAGTCGGGGGTTTCCGCCCGCCCCATGAAGGGCGCGGTGGCCTTTCAGTCGCCCCCGGAGCTGGCGGTGACCCTGGACTTGCCCAACCGGGGCAAGATAACCGGCATGGGAATCCCCAAAGGCATCACGCTGATTGTGGGGGGCGGCTACCACGGCAAATCCACCCTGCTGAAGGCGCTGGAGCTGGGGGTGTACGACCACATTGCCGGGGACGGACGGGAGTATGTGATCACCGACCCCACGGCGGTGAAGATCCGCGCCGAGGACGGACGGAGCATCCGGCGGACGGATATCTCCATGTTCATCAACGACCTGCCCAACGGCAAGGACACCGCCGCCTTTGTGACGGAGGACGCCAGCGGCAGCACCTCCCAGGCGGCCAACGTGGTGGAGAGCATGGAGGCGGGGGCCTCCCTGCTGCTGATGGACGAGGACACCAGCGCCACCAACTTTATGATTCGGGACGAGCTGATGCAGCGGGTGATTCATCGGGACATGGAGCCTATCACCCCCTTCCTGGACCGGATTCGGGAGCTGTATGACGGGTACGGCATTTCCACCATCCTGGTGGCGGGCAGCTCCGGCGCCTATTTTCATATTGCCGACCACATCATCCAGATGGACCGCTATGAGCCCAGAGACATCACCGATTTTGCAAAACGGGAGGCGGCGGCCTTTCCCGCGGGGGATGCGCCGCTGCCCCCCGCCGGGAAGCCGAACTTTGACCGCCGCCCCAGGGCCGGCGCCGCGTTCCGCAGCGGGGAGCGGGTCAAGCTGAAAACCCTGGGCCGGGACGGGGTGTCCCTCAACCGGGAGACCATTGACCTGCGGTATGTGGAGCAGCTTGCCGACAGCGAGCAGACGGCCGCGCTGGGCTACTGCCTGCTCTACGCCCAGAGGCACCTGCTGGACGGCAGGAGGAACCTGCGGCAGGTGGTGGAGGAGCTGGAGGCCCTGATCTCCGCACAGGGTCTGGCCGCCCTGTGCGAAAGCCGCTCCAGCGTCGCCTTTCTGGCGCGGCCCAGAAGACAGGAGATCTTTGCCTGCCTGAACCGGTACAGAGAGCTGAACCTGTAAGGGCGCCGCGCAGACAGGGCGGCCGGGGCGGAGGCGCGCCGGAGCACTACGGCATGTGCCGCGTTCTGGAGGCCTTTCGCCTGCGCAGAAGCAAAACCGCCGCCGCCAGAAGCAGGACGGCCCCGGCGGCGGGAAGAATCCACCAGAGCGGGAGGGGGGCCTGCGTCACGCAGAAGGTGACGGTGCCCGTCTGACTGGGCAAAAGCAGATACTGCCCATCCATCTCATAGTCCTGCCGGGTCCAGCCGCCGTCGCCCAGCACCCAGAGGGTATAGCGCTTCCCGGGCTCCGGAAGGCGGTAGTGGACGGTGTAGGACACCTGGTCCAGGGCCGGGTCCACCACCTGTACGGTGCAGGCGGTGCCGGTGTGCTGCACCTGGTTGTCATCCGTCCAGGTCACCTCCTGGGTGGTGTGGGTGACACGGGCCTGGCTGCTGAAGCTGCCGTCCACCAGAAGCTCGGGCAGCGCGCCGCCGTCCGAGAGGGCGGAGGTGTAGGGGGTATATATGGCCTCCAGGGTCTGGCTGGCGGTGAGGCAGGTGTAATCCATGTCCGGCCAGGCGGCGGAGTATCCCTTCTTCGCCGGAATCTCCGGCAGGGCCTCAATTCCCTCCCCATACTGGAAGGGGACCACCGCCACCGTGACCCCGTCCGCCATAAAGGTCAGCTCCAGCTGAGAGAACAGCGCCGGCGCGCCGGGCGTGGTGCACAGGACATCGAAATCCACCGGCTCCGCCTTCCCGGCATAGCTGATTCCGTCCACGGCGCCCAGGCTCCCGCTGGTGAAGGTGTTGCCGGACAGGGTGCCGCCGCTGTCTACGTCTCCCGCCACAGCGCCCAGATAGGCGGAGCCCTCGTCGATGGTCACCAGAGTATGGCAGTTCATCAGGGTGGCCCCCAGGCCTGCCACGCCGCCCACATAGTCCCCGCCGGCCAGGCGGCACTTGACCCAGCTGTCCCGGATACTGCCCCAGGAGGCGCCGGCGATGCCGCCCACATAGTCGCCGTTGCTGCTGGAGACAGGGCCGTAGTTCTCGCTGCTTCCGACCCGCCCCAGATCCATCAGGCCGACAATGCCGCCGGCGCAGTCCTGTTTTCCGGTGATTGCCCCCGTGTTGATACAGGAGGTGACGAAGGCCTTGGTCTGATACCGGAAGTCCAGGGACCGGTCGCCCTCCTGAATGAGATCGTCCTCCGGGTCAAAGTCGTACTCAATGGCCATGGAGCCCACGATCCCGGCCACGTTGATATCGCCCTCCACATTCCCGTCGTTCCGGGCATCAGACAGATAACCCGTATCTGTGGTTTCAGGCGCTTCGTCCGACACGTCCTCAAATCGATCCGCAAGCTCCTCGTCAGAATCGTCCAGCATATTCCGCAGCAGATCGGTGATGACGCCGAACTGTTCGTTGATGGTGTCCAGATCGTCCAGCAGAATGTCTGTGCTGCTGGACATGGACTCCTGCAGGGCATCCCCGTCGTCCAACAGGCCGGAGAAGATGTCCCCAAGGGTGTCGCCCTGCTCCTGAATCTCGCTGCTGATAGGGTGGACGGTGATGGTGGGCATCTCAGATAACGACTGAAACACATCGGAAAGGTCTTCGCTGAGAGCCGCAGCCAGGGAAGACAGCTCCTCTATGGTATCTCCGGCATTCCGCAATTCCTCCATGGCGTCTCCGCTTTGCTCCAGCAGGTCCCGCAGCTGGCGGACGGCGTCTGCACCGCCGGAGGCGGCGCTGGACAGTGCGCGCAGGGCTGATGCAAGGCTTTCCCCGGCGGCCTTTGCCTCCTGCCGGGCGGCCTCCCATTCTTCCGGGTGGACCGTGGGCAGCACGAGCCTGGCCGCGGCGTCGCCCAGTGCCTGTGCAGCGGTTTTTGCCTGCTCCAGACTGCCGCGCACTGCAGCCAGCGCGGATTCCAGAGCGGCGATCTCCTCTTCACTCATGTCTGCCCCGCCGACTTCGGCCCAAAGGTTCACCGCCCGCACAGCCGCATCTGACACCGCAGACAGGGCATCCGCAAGCTGAACTGCCGCGTCTGTGGCCGCCTGTATGGCCTGTGCCGTATGCTCCGGCTTGCCCAGTACGTTCCGCAGGTGGGCCAAAGCCGCTTTGAGGTGTTCGGCACAGTCCCGCCCGTGCCGGACGGCGGCGTCCAAGTCCCCCACAGCATCTTCAAACTGGTCCGCTGCGTCTGGGATCAGGTCGCCGGCCTCTTGGACCTCGTCCATCACATCATGCATCTGGCCGGCTAATTCGTCCATCAGATCCATCGCCTCTGCGGCGTCATCCAGGATAGGGGTCAGCTCATCGACGAGCCAGGATATCCGGGCAGACATGTCATTGATCTCGTCGATGTTTTCATTGGCCCAGTCTGTGGTCGTGTCCATCAAATTGCTGATGGCCTCCTGGGCCTCCCCCGCCTGGTCGGAGATGGACTGCATCCGCTCCGAGAGCTCGTCGGAGGAGCCGCGGACGTCGTCCCCCGTCTGGTCAATCAGCCCGCGCAGCACATCCAATTCGTCCAGCAGGCCGCCTATCTGGCCCTCGTTATAGAGCAGGCGCACCTCCGGCTCCAGCTGTCCGGCGATGCCGCCCACGTCCTTCCGGCCCAGAATCGTCCCGGAATTGGTGCAGCCGTTCAGATAGCCGGACTGCCGCCCCACAATGCCGCCGATATTATAGCCCACGTGCGCATAGCCCACGGCGCCTGTGTTGACGCAGCTTTGGAGAATACCGGAAGAAAAGCCCGTGATGCCGCCGATATCGGTGCAGACGGGCACATTTTCTGCCGCGTTGAGCTGCTCCCGGTTGAAATCGTCCGGGTCCACATCCGCGTCCACCTCTGTGGTGTTGATGCTGCCGCTGTTTGTACACTGGATGATGGAACCGAAATTCTGCCCGGCGATGCCGCCCACATAGTGCACTCCGGTGACAGAGCCGGAGAAGGAGCAGTTGATGATCTGCCCCTGGGCCTGGTTGATGCCCGCGATTCCGCCGATGCTGTCCGTTCCGCTTATGCTCCCGGAAAAGGAGCAGTTTGTGAGAATGCCCTGGTTCTCCCCGGCCAGGCCGCCCAGGGTGTTTTTGCGGTCGCTGGGGGCGATGCTGCCCGAGACGTTCAGGTCCCGCACCGAACCGCCGGGCTGTATGTACCGGAACAGGCCCCGCACATTGCCGCTGCCCGTGATGGACAGGCCGGAGATGGTGTGCCCCTGGCCCTCGAAGGTCCCGCCGAAGGTGGGGATGGGGGCGAATTCTGTTCCGGACAGGTCAAGATCCGCCTCCAGATAGACGGTTTTCCCCTGGGACCAGCTGTCCAAAGTGCAGTTTTGGGAGAACTCCGCCAGATCCCGTGCCGTGCGGAGATAGATGGTATCGGCGCTCCCGGCGGCCAGAGCGGCGGGCGCTATGAGGGAGAGGAGCAGAACCGCCGCTGAAAGGAGGCTCAATAGCTTACTGGTTTTCCGTTTCATCTGCATTTGGAACCTCCTCGGTCTGATAGCTTCCGGTCTCCAGCATGCCGGAGATGTCGCCGTAAATCACGCCTTGAATGTGGGCGTCCACCATGCCGGACACCCGGCCCCGGACCCGGCCGTTTACATAGACCGTGCCGCTGGCGCTGCGGCTGATCTCCGGGACCTTGATGTTGAATCGGGTCCGCTCCACGATTTTGTCTCCCATGTACAGAATCTGGGGCAGGATGAACATGACCAGGAACATGGAAATTAAGGTTCCGCGGCACAGGCACTCCCCGATGCCCACGATGGCGGGCTCTGTGGTGATCCGGGCGATGAGGAATCCGGCGGCAGACAGAATGCTCCCCGAGGTCAGCACCGTGGGGAAGGACAGGTTCAGCGCCTGGATGATAGCCTCGCGCCGGGACATTTGTTCCTTCAATTCGTTGTACCAGGAGGAGATCACGATGGCATAGTCGATGTTGGCGCCCATCTGGATGGAGGTCACCACCAGATAGCTCATAAAGAAAATGGGCTGCCGGGTCACGCCGGGGAAGGAGAAGTTGATCCAGATGCTGCCCTGAATCACCAGGATCAGCAGCAGGGGCAGCCCCACCGACTGGAAGGTGAAGAGCAGCACGAGGATGACAAAGACCACCGACAGCACGCTGATCATGATGTTGTCCCGGGCAAAGGATACAGACAGGTCGTAATCGCTGGTGGAGTCCCCCACCAGATACACGCTGCCGGCGTCATAGTACCGCTCCGCCTCCTGGTGGATGGTCCGGAGAAAGGCGAAGGTCTCCTCCCCCTCCTCCGGCAGGTTCAGGCTGACCAGCATGCGGGTGTCGTGCGCACCCAGCAGCTGGGCCTGAGCGTCAGAAAGCTGCACATAGAGATCGTCCAGCTCCGCCTGGTCCTCGTCCTCCAGCTCCACATAGCCCTCCTCCACCTTGTCATAGGCGAAAAAGAACATATCCATCAGGGGTACCGTGTAGTCGTCCAGACCGCCCACAATCCGGCCATACTCCTCCTGTTCCGCCGCATAGGCGGCATAGACAAGGCAAACCAGCTCATAGTCCAGCTCTGTCGCCTCGGCAAACTGCCGGGGGGTGAGGGAGTCGGTGAGCATATAGCCGTCCATGACCTCCACGTTGGAAAGGCCCATGGCATAGTCCACCTGGTCATAGGCCTCCAGCCGGTCCAGAAGAGCCTTTTCACTGGCATAGTCGCCCTTGGGCACGATCAGCGCCATGACGTTCTGGGTGCCGAAGGTCTCGTTCACCTTCGCCTGGGCGATCTGAGTCTCGTTCTGCCGGGCGGTTTCAATCTGGCTGTAGCCGTAGACATAGGGGCACTGGTTGGACAGCAGGAAGCCCGCCGCTATGGCTGCCGCGAACAGAGGCACCCCCACATGGCGCAGCTTCAGGGCAAGCTTGCCCCAGCGGTCAATTTTGGGAATGAAGCTGCGGTGCCGGGTTTTTGCCATGGCCTTGGAGAAGAGCATGAGCAGGCCCGGCATCAGGGTAAAGACCGAGAGCATGCTGAACAAAATGGCCTTGATCAGGACGATGCCCATGTCAAAGCCAATCTGAAACTGCATGAACATCATGGCGGCCAGGCCGGAGATGGTGGTCAGACTGCTGGCGGAGATGGAGGGGATAGCGGCGCTCACCGCCGCGATGCAGGCCTCCCGGTCCCCGGCGTACTCCCGCTCCTCCAGAAAGCGGTGGAGCATAATGATGGCGTAGTCGATGGCCAGGGCCAGCTGCAGCACCACGGTCACCGAGTTGGACACGAAGGAGATTTCACCGAAGATAAAATTGGTGCCCAGATTCAGAAGGGCCGCCGCGATGAAGGTGAGGAGCAGCACCGGGATCTCCGCGTAGGAGCGGGAGGTGAACAGCAGCACCAGAACAATGATAACGGCGGCCACCACCAGAATAATGCGCATTTCACTGGCCAGAGAGTCCGCCTGGGAGCTGCCCACGGTGCTGTCGATGTAATAGTCATAGGGCTCCAGCAGCTCCCGGATGGCCGACATGGCGGTAAGGCTGATCTCGTCCGTCTCCTCCCCGTCAAAGGTCACGGAGATCAGGGCGTCCGTCCCCTTGAAATACTCCGCGATGTCCTCCGGCGTCTCCGGCTCGCTGTCATCCTCCGTGTCTGCGCCGGCGTCGCTGCGCCCGAAGGAGGCCGAGGTCACGCCCTCGATCTCTTCCATCTGAGATGCCAGGTCCGCGGCGATGTCATAGGTGACGTTGGATACCATGACCCGGGCGGTGCCGAAGGTGGTAAATTCCTCCTCCATCAGGGTCAGACCCTGACGGGTCTCGGTGGTGTCGGGGAGATATTCGGTGATATCGTTGCAGACACTGACCCAGTTTCGGGAAAAGAGGCAGAAAATCAGGGCACAGGCATAGAGAAAAAAGATCAGGTTCCGTTTGTCCACAATCAGGGTGGCCAGCTTTTCAAAGAAGGATGGTTTTTCGGTTCCTTTGCTCACGGTTTTAACTCCTCCAGGGCATACAGAAAATGAAATGGGGTCATGACTCCGGGGGCATGCGGGTGCCCTCCCAGCGCATCTGACAGGATTCCGCCGTGGTTACGCCGTCCAGATGGCTGCCCTTCAGCTCCAGCACGGTCTCACAGGGAAAGGTGCTGACCGCTGTTTGGATGGGGTGGAAGAGATGGAGGGTCCCGTCTCCGGCCCGGACCCCCTGGACAGGGTTGAGATGGCCCACCAGCTTCAGAGAGCCCTGAACAAGCGTCCCCTCGTACCGGAGTGTCAGCTCGCCCGCGCGGGGGCCCATCTGGCTGTGCAGAATCACCTGATATTGTTCTATCATACTCCGCTGGCTCCTTTCCATATTTCTATCAGCTTAGCGGACCCGGGGGCGGGATGCAAGGTGCAGGTTGGGGGCGGGTGTCAGAATTCTGACACCCGCCCCCAGATTGCACCTGTGACTTTTTCAGGCGGCTATGCTATACTGAAACGGAACGCGGAAACAAGATGGTGGCTCGTGGAGGCAAAATGGGAAAAAGAACTTACGAGGCGGGCTATGCGGCCAAGGTGGAGATTTGCTCTGCACTGAAAGGCCTGATGGCGCACAAGCCGCTGAATAAAATCACGGTTGCGGAAGTGATGAAAACCTGCGGCATGGCGCGGCAGCATTTTTACTATCACTTTGAGGACATCTATGACGCGGTGCGCTGGATGTTTGAGGAAGAGGCGGTGGCCCTGCTTCGGGAGCACGAGGGCGTGATGCTGTGGCAGGACGGGTTTCTCCAGCTGTTTCAGTACCTTCAGGAGAACCGGGCGGTCTGTCTGTGCGCGCTGCGCTCCATGGGGCGGGACCATCTGAAAGCCTTTTTTCAGACAGATATCCAGGTCATGATCCAAAATACCATCCGATCGATTGCGGCAGAGCTGAACTATCAGGGCGGCGAGCGGGAGCTGGCCCTGCTGACCCAATTTTATATCGGGGCGCTGGTGAGCATGGTGGAGGACTGGCTGCTGGGCGAGATCCAGGAGACACCCGAGGAGCTGACCCGGCTGGTGGACAGGATCTTGCGGGACCACATCCGGGGGGCGGCCCTTCGGCTGAGCGGTTCATGCCCGGATATCAGGCGCCCCCGGAAATAAAAGGACATCCCGGCCCGCCGGCGGCGCGGCCGGGGCAGTGCATACAGCGTTTGAAAACAAGAGGCAGGCCGCTTGGATTCCAAGCGGCCTGCCTCTTGCTGAAAGTTTCAGAGGGAAGGACATCCCTTTGTTTTTGGACAGGAAACCTTATTTGGCGGCGGCCTTGTTCAGAGACTTCTGTCCGCCGGAGTGATAGATGGGAGTCCACTCCACCTTGCGGACCAGGGCGGCCAGGGAAATGGGGACATAAGTAAACATGAAGATCGGGAAGGTCGCCGTGTAGAGCAGCTTCTTGTGGGCGGGAATCTGAATGTTTTTCCACTCGCACAAAACGGTGAGCAGGCCGTAGAGCAGCAGGCCGAAGTAGAAGCTGGACACGGCCGACCAGATAAAGCCCGACGCCTCGCGGATGGTCAGAGCCAGCAGGTAGGGGGGCTGCCACAGACAGGCCAGGCACACCACCACGTTAAACGCAATCAGCGACAGCGTGAGCAGCATGCCGGGGGCCACGGTCATGAACATGTCATAGCAGGACCAGCTGCTGCGGCGGGGCTTTTTGAAAAAGCCGCGTATCAGGTTCAGGCTGTATTTCGCGTTTACCTGATAAAAACCCTTGGACCAGCGCAGCCGCTGATTCCAGGACTGGCTGAAGGTGGTGGGCTGCTCGTCATAGATGACGGCCTTTTCACAATAGCCGATGCGATAGCCCTTCAGGGCGCAGTCCACGGAGAACTGGATATCTTCCGTCAGCAGATGGAAGGGCCAGCCGCCGTTTTTGCGGATGACATCGGCGGAAATCAGAAAGCCGGTGCCCGACACATGGCAGTTGGTGCCCAGGCGCATTCTGGGGCCGTTGAGGAACCGGGCCTCCCGCAGGAACCAGATGGCATAGCCGGCGGAAATCCAGTTGTCCCCGAAGTTCCGGGAGTTGCGGTAGCAGGTGATGGCGCCGTAGTCCCCGCTGTTGAACACGCGGTTCATCTCGGCGACAAAGTTGGGATCCACCAGGTTATCCGCGTCAAAGATGAAATAACCCGCGTAGCGATCCCGGCCCTCCCGGGCCAGAGTCTGGAACAAATAGTCCAGGGCGTAGCCCTTTCCCTTCTGGAAGGAATTGAAGCGCTCATACACAATGGCGCCCGCCTGCCGGGCCACCTGGGCAGTGCGGTCGGTGCAGTTGTCCGCGACAACGTAGATATCAAGATATTCCCGGGGATAATTCTGCTGTTTCAAACATTGGATCAATTCCGCTATGACCCCGGCCTCGTTCCGGGCGGAGATAACGGCGGCATAGCGGCGAAGCTGAACCGGCTCGGCGGCGTGCAGACGCTTTTTGCGCACCAGCCCCAACACCAGATAAATCAGCTGATAGAAATAGACAACAGAGAACAAGACTGCCAAAAACAGGTTAAATCCTTCCACAAAATGAAGTATCTGCATAAAATCACCCTTGTTGCTGTGTGGTTAAAAGCTTTTGAATTTTTTTGACGCTGCTATATCATAACACGGAGATAAAATATTACAAGAGTATTTTGCACGTATTAATAAAAATTTAATGATTCGTTCACGAATGGAAAATGAGAAAGGAATAAAACGGAAAATTGTTTTGAAATTTAAAGTAATTTTATAGAACTTAGTACAAAATGGAGAGAATACTCAAAACACAAAATGTTAACAAGATATTAAATCAAAGAGATTTTGGAAGAAAACAGACCGCGCCGCAGGGCGCAAAAATACGCTCCGCCGGAAGGCGGGGCGTATCCGGTCTTGCAGGTTACCGGGAGTAAATACGGTCCAGAATGTCCACAATGTCGCCGATGACCCCCTCCTCGCAGGGGCAGAGGATCCGGGCGCCCCAGTCCCGCACCTCCTGGGCGCAGTTTGCGGGGGCGAAGGGGATAGCGGACCTGGCCAGCATGGGGATGTCGTTCTGGTTGTCCCCCACGCAGTAGATGTGCTCCGGAGACAGACCCAGGCGATGGGCCAGACGGGTCACCATCCCGCCCTTGCTGCTGCCCTTCAGGGTGATTTCCAGATAGTACCGGTTGGAAAAGATGGCCTCGTACAGCTGGCCGCAGCGCTCCAGCAGCCAGGACTGGGCCTGGAGCAGCACGGAGCGATCCTGTTGAAAAATCGCCTTGGTCCAGGGGAGGGGCGCCTCCTGAATGGGACAGACGGTATAGTCTGTGCCCACCTTGGCCATATGGGCGTCGGTGATGGGGTTGGGGTTCCAGACATAGATGTCTTCTCCGTGGTAGAGCTCCACCGCCAGGGAGGGCAGAAGCTCCAGCAGCCGGGCAAAGTCATAGGGGGCGCTGGGGGGCAGAAGGGTCTGTTCCAGCATGCGGTCGGCTTGAAAGTCATACAGGGCGGAGCCATTGGACAAAATCACCGGCGCGTTGATGGGGGCCAGATGGGCATAGGGGGCGAAGGTGCGGTGGGCCCGCCCGGTCGCCACGGTGAAGCGGCCGCCCTCCTCCAGGAAATATTGGATGGCCCGCAGGTTGCGCTCCGGGATCCGCCGCTGGTCATCATACAGGGTGTCGTCAAAGTCGCTGACCAGCAGCAGCCCGTCAAATTTTCCCATAGAGCCCTTGCCCTCCGTTCCAATCGTGGTTTCAGCCTCCGCCGGGGCGGGCAGCCTGGCGCCCCGCCCACAGAAGCAGACCCAATTCTAGCCGTTTCCCCGGGATTTGTCAAGGCGGATGGGGGCTCCTCCATTGACAAGCGGAAGGTTTGCATATACTATGGTACTGTCTGCTGAAAAATTGCGCCGCAGTTCTGCCGCGCGGGACAGGAATACAGGGAGGAGAGGCCGTGAACAAAAAGGAGCTTTTGGACCGCTGCGCCCACAGCGGGGAGGAGCGGGTGCTGCTGGCCCGGGTGCTGGACAAGCTGGAGCTGGCCCAAAACCGGGGCGTCCCCGCCTATACGCCCTTCCTCTCCCCGGGGGAGCAGGCCCTGACAGCCGATCTTCTGGCCGCCTGCGGCCGGCCCAGGCATCTGTTCTGGGGCGGCTATGAGGGCGCGGAGCGGGCGGTGTGCGCCTTTCTCCCCGATTGGCAGGAGGAAGAGGACGTCCGCGGCGACCCGGAGGGGATGCTGGCCGCGCTGGAGGCCTCGTTTCCCCAGGAGGCCTCTCTGGGCCACCGGGATATTCTGGGGTCGCTGATGGGCCTGGGGCTGACCCGGGAGAAGCTGGGCGACATTCTGCTGCCCGGCTCCGGCCGGTGCCAGGTGCTGCTGCTGCGGGAGTCCCTGCCCATCCTGCTCTCCCAGTGGGAGACGGCGGGCCGCTGGAGGGTGCGCCTGCAGGAGATCCCCCTGGACCAGCTGGCCCCCGCGCCCCCGCAGGTGAAGACGATCCGGGATACGGTGGCCTCCCCGCGGCTGGACGCCGTGCTGGCGGCGGGATTTTCCCTGTCCCGGTCCAAGGCCGCGGCCTATATCTCGTCGGGAAAGGCGGCCGTGAACCACCGGGAGTGCCTGAAAGGGGACCGGCAGGTGGAGGAGGGGGACGTCATCACCTGCCGCGGACTTGGCAAGTGCGTGGTGAAGGAGGTCCCCGGCCAGTCCAGAAAGGGCCGCACCATGCTGGTGCTGGAGCGGTATATTTAAGGAATAAGAGGAACGGCGCGGGGCAGCCCGCCCGGGAGAAAATGAAGGAGGAAGGAGGCAGACGGCATGATCACCCAGGAAAAAATCGACCGCATCAATGTCCTGGCCCGAAAGGCCAAAACGCCGGAGGGCCTGACGGCGGAGGAGACAGCGGAGCGGGAGGCCCTGCGCCGGGAATATATTGACGCCCACAAGCAGAGCCTGGTCCGGCACCTGGAGAACACCTATGTGCAGTATCCGGACGGCACGCGCAGAAAGCTGAAGCGGCGCCAGCCCCCTGACAGCGGGAAAATCTGACGGGGCCGTGTACACAGGCCCGCATTGACAATGTTCCCCCTTTTTGCGATAATATTACAAATAAAAGGGCGGCTGTGACGCCCGACAGAAGGAGATACTATGGCTCGGATTAAACTTACCACGGACTCCGCCGCGGACATTCCCGCCGCCCTGGCCGGGGAGCTGGGCATCCAGGTGCTGCCCTTCCCCATTGCCATGGGGGACCGGGAGTATCAGGACGGCGTGGATTTTACACCCCAGGCCTTTTACCAGGCGCTGCTGGCCGCCCCCCAGATTCCCACCCACGCCCAGCTCAACCCCTATGTCTTTACCCAGTGCTTTGAGCAGGCCTGGCAGGAGGGCTGTACAGATTTGATTCATACCTCCATCAACTCCAAGGGCTCCGCCACCTATCAAAACGCCCTGCAGGCCCGGGAGGAGTTTTACGAGGACCACCCCGAGGCCAGAGAGACGTTCCGGATTTTTATCCTGGACTCCAAAACCTATACCATGGGCTATGGCTGGGCGGTGCTGGAGGGGGCCAGAATGGCAGCCGCCGGCGCCGGGGCGGAGGAAATTACGGCGTTTATCCAGGACTGGCTGGATCACGTGCGGGTGGTGTTCTGCCCGCTGGATCTGCGCTTTGCCAAAAAGTCGGGCCGGGTATCCGCCGCCGCGGCCTTTGTGGGGGAGGCGCTGGGTCTCAAGCCCGTGATGACCTTTGAGGACGGCGACTCGAAGATCCTCGCCAAGGTGCGGGGGGAGAAAAATGTCCTGGGCACCCTGCTGTCCATGTGCAGGAAGGAGCGCCGGACGGACACCCCCTATCTGCTGATTCGGGCCGGAAACGAGGCCGCAGCGGATCAGCTGCTGGCTGCCTGCCGGGAGGAGCTGGGGGGAGAGCCCGCGATGGAGTATTATATTGGCGGTGTCATCGCCATCAACGCAGGCCCCAACCTGGTGGGTCTGGTTTACCGCACGTAAAATCTGCTGCGCCCTGTGCCGCCGCCCGGACTGTTTCGGGCGGCGGCTGTCTGTTCCGGCTATTTTTCAGAGAAGGGCGATGTTTAACATTTTATTCATGCTTTTTGTGGTATCCTTGGAGTACCATGGTCTGGACGCGCTGGAAAAGACAGACGTGGAAAATACCGGGCGGCCCTGTCCGGGGACAGGACTGACGGGGAGAGGATGGGAATACAAATGAAACCAGGACAGTTGACATGGCCGGAGCGGGGCGCGCTGTGGCTGCGGCTGGGCATCCGAATCGTACTGGCAGTTGTGATCGTCTGGGTTTTGATGCGGTTTGGACGGCCGGTGCTGTCTTTGTTTGCGCCCTTTGTGGCCGCGCTGATCACCGCAGCCATTCTCAATCCTCTGGTGCGGTGGTTCCAGCGCAGGATTGGCTGGTCCCGGCAGGTGCTTACCCTGCTTCTGCTGCTGGTGCTGCTGGGCCTGCTGGGAGCGGGGATCAGTTATCTGGCCTACTCCGCCGCCCTGGAGCTGGCCTCGCTGATGCAGAACTGGGACGGCCTTTTGGGCAGCCTGCAGACAGCCCTGGACCAGCTGGAGGCACTGTCAGCCCATTTATGGAATATGGTGCCGCCCCAGCTGAACGACTCCCTGCAGTCGGTGGTGGATGGGATTGTCGCCTGGCTGGAGGAGGCGGTGCCCGCCCTGCTGAACAGCGCGGTGGACTACACCAAGGACAAGGCCATGGGCGTGCCCTCCTTTGTCATCGCCCTGGTGATCTACCTGATGGCCACCTATTTCCTTACGGCGGACTACCCCTACCTCCGGGCCCGGGCCGTGCAGCATATGGACGAGGGGCTGCTGCGCTTCTTCAGCCAGGTGCGGGTCACTGCCCTGGGGGCCTTCGGAGGGTATCTGAAGGCGGAATTGCTGCTGTCGGTGGGGGTGTTCTTCATTCTGCTGGCCGGCTTTTTTATAACGGGGCAGCCCTATGGACTGCTGCTGGCCCTGGTGCTGGCGGTGATGGACTTTATCCCCATCATCGGGGCGGGCACGGTGATGGTGCCCTGGGCGGTGATTGCCCTGTTCACCCGGGACTATTCCACCGCCATCGAGATGATGGTGATCTGGGGAATCATCGCCATGTTCCGCCGGGTGATGGAGCCCAAATTTGTGGGGGATCAGACCGGCCTGTCTCCCATCCTGTCGCTGGTCAGTATCTATGTGGGCATGCGCCTGGCCGGCGTGCTGGGCATGGTCTTCGGGCCTATCCTGCTGCTGGTGCTGCTGAACCTGGCCGGAATGGGGATGCTGCGGGGGATCCGCCTGGATGTGGAGGCGGCGGCCCGGGATATTGCGGCGATTTTGTCCCAGCGGCCGGAGCCGAAATAAAGGATTTCAAAGTTTGTTTTGGGATTGTTTAAAAAAAGATACGGGTTTCTTCATGCTTTTGTCATATTTCCACGTTATGATATCCACAGTGAAAAACCGGCGGGGCAAAAGAAAGCCGGGCCCGGGTTTTTCCGGCAGCATGCGCTGCAAGTCAAATTGTATTGGGAAGCTTTTTGTAAAGGAGCATCATCATAATGGACGAATTCAAATTCTATAACAGCGAGAATGACGGCTATCGCGGCGGATTTGGCGACTATGTGGATTCTATACCCGCCCCGGGCGGAGGTGCTCCCGGACAGAACAACACCACGCCCCCCAAGAAGAAAAATGGAAGAGCCGGGCGCATTGTGGCACTGATTTTGGCCTGCGCCATTGTGGGCGGCGGCGCCGGCGTGGGCGGTGCGGCCCTGTACGGCCGCCTGACCACCCCGGAGACTGTGATCTACGAGGGGAACCGACCCCAGGTTGACACCGTGGTCAACAGCAACAGCGGCCAGCCCATGACGGCGGAAGAACTGTATGCCGCCAACCTGGCCTCCTGTGTGGGCATTACGGTCAACACCACCGTGAACATTTATGGCCAGACCACCTCTGCCGCAGCCTCCGGATCCGGCTTTGTGCTGACCCAGGATGGCTACATCGTAACCAACTATCACGTCATTGAGGATGCGGTCAACGACTCCTCTGTCTCCATCGTGGTATCCTTTGCCAATGGGGACAAATATAACGCCACTCTGGTGGGCGGCGAGCAGGACAACGATGTGGCAATTCTGAAGATTGAGGCCACCGGCCTGCAGCCTGTCACACTGGGCGACTCCGACCAGCTGGTGGTGGGCGAGGCGGTTTATACCATCGGCAACCCCCTGGGCGAGCTGACCTATACCCTTACCGACGGTATCGTGTCCGCTCTGGACCGGCTGATCACCACCACCGGCACCGACCCGGACACTGACCGGGAGGTGGCCATCACCCTGAATGTGCTGCAGACCAACTGCGCCATCAACCCGGGCAACTCCGGCGGCCCGCTGTTTGACAGCTACGGCAACGTGGTGGGCATCGTCTCTGCTAAGTACACGCAGTCCTCCTCCGGCGTCTCCGCCGAGGGCCTGGGCTTCGCCCTCCCCATCAACGACGTGAAGGAGATCCTCTCCGACCTCATTGAACACGGCTATGTCACCGGAAAGCCCTATCTGGGCATCCAGGTGCAGGATGTCTCCTCTGAGGCGCAGCGGTACGGCGTCTCTGCCGGCGCCGCAGTGCTGTTTGTGGCCGAGGGCTCCTGTGCCCAGGAGGCCGGCCTGCAGGTCAACGATATTATCATTGCCATTGACGATACCGCCGTGGACTCCAGCTCGGCCCTGACCGCAGCTCTGTCCAGTGACTACAAGGCGGGGGACACCGCCACCCTGACGGTGATCCGCAACCAGCAGGAGATAACCCTTACCGTCACCTTTGATGAGCAGAACGCTGAAACGGAGGCGGCCAATCAGATCCAGCAGAGCGACCAGTCCAACTCCAACCAGGACGGAAACGGCTATTATCAGTTCCCCTTCGGCGGTTTCTTCTGGTAATGGACACCCCCCTGAAGTTCCACTTTTTCATCGGATATTTCTTGTTTTCCCTCCTTCTGAAGCGCCGCGCTCCGCCATTTTCCGGCGGAGCGCGGTGATTTTTTGTCCAATCCGCAAAAAAGATGGACAAAAGGGAAAAAACAGGTATAATACACCTGAAAGCGCATTGGGGGCGCGGAAGCGCCCGCTTTGATTCGGGGCCGCGCCGGAGAAGGGCGTTTTGACATCTGTGTGTCGGTAGGGAGGCCTTGGATCACGCCGAATACACAGAAAGGAACGACAACAAAATGGAAATCAACGGACAAACAGTGCCGGAACAGGGCCGCTATGATGAAATGGGCCTGTCCCCCGAGGTGATGCGGGCCATCGCCCAAAAGGGCTATGTGCAGGCCACTCCGGTGCAGGTGGGGGCCATCCCCTATTTTATGGAGAACCGGGATGTGATCGCCAAGGCCCCCACCGGGACCGGAAAAACCTTTGCCTTCGGCATCCCCATGGTGGAGCACACGGATCCCCAGGACACCCAGATTACCGGACTGGTGCTGGCCCCCACCCGGGAGCTGGCCATCCAGATTCGGGACGAGCTGCGGGACCTGTGCGCCTTTAAAGAGGGGGTGCGGGTGGTCTGCCTCTACGGCGGGCAGCCCATTGACAAGCAGATCACCCAGCTGAAAAAGAATCCCCAGATTGTGGTGGCCACCCCCGGGCGGCTGATGGACCACATGAAGCGGCGCACCGTCCGGCTGGACAAGGTGGAGACCGTGGTGCTGGACGAGGCGGACCGGATGCTGGACATGGGCTTTGTCCGGGACGTGACCCATATTCTGGACAAGATGCCCAAGCGCAAAAATCTGGGCATGTTTTCCGCCACCATCTCCCGGGAGGTCATGGACATCTCCTGGGTATATCAGCGGGACCCGGTGGAAATTACCGTGCGGCCCGACCAGGAGAACAAGCCCGACATCGTCCAATACCGCCTGGATGTGGAGCGCAATGAGAAGGCGGACACCATGGCCCGGCTGCTGGAGATGGGCGGCTATGAGCGGGTCATCGCCTTCTGCAACACCAAGAATATGACCGACCGCCTGTCCGGCCTGCTGAATATGCGGGGCATCTCCTGTCAGGCCATCCACGGGGATATCCAGCAGGCGGTGCGGGAGAAAACCCTGAAAAAATTCCGGGACGGACAGATCCGGGTGCTGGCCGCCACCGACGTGGCGGCCCGGGGGCTGGATATCGACGACGTGGACGCGGTGTTCAACTATGACGTGCCCGATGAAAACGAGTATTATATCCACCGCATCGGCCGCACCGGCCGGGCGCGGCGCCACGGGGTGGCCTTTACCCTGGTGTCCACCATTGCGGAGGGGCTGCGTCTGGACGAGATCCAGAAGAATACCGGAAGCAGCATCCGGCAGGTGTATTTCAACGACCGGGGCGACCTGGTGGCCGCAGTCCCCCAGACATGAGGGATACTGCGCCGAAGAAAAAGAGACGGGATGCAAAATTTTGGGTGGACCTGGTTTCCTGCTTTCTGATTCCGGCCTATACCCTGCTGTTTGCCGGAAGCGTGGAGTGGCTGGGGACTAATTTTTCCGTTTTGGCTGTGACAGGGCGGAACCACTACCGGGGATTTGTCCTGTGGGGGCTGCTGGCAGGGGGCTTTTTCCTGGTTATGGCCTTTCAGATTGCAAAGACTTTTTGGATGCCGGGCATCCGCGGCGCGCTGAGGCTGCTGGCGCTGGCGGCCTGTGCCTGTCTGGCGTGTGCGGTGACGATGCCCTATCTGCCGGACTTTTTTCCCCGCGTCGCCTGGCTGCATGTGGTGTGGGCCTTTGCCGCCTGTGTGCTGATGATGCTGGCCATTTTGCTGGCGGCAGCATGCGCCTGGCGGGAGGACCACCGGCGTTTTGCCCCGCTGCTGGCGGCGTGGCTGGGGATTGTTCTGGGCTCGGCTCTGCTGTTTGCCGCGGCGGGCATGGTCAGCAGCGCCCTTGAGGTGTTTTTTACCATTTCGGCCTCCCTGCTGGTGCGGCAGCTTTGGCTGCGCCGCAGAGGATAGGTCGGACGCTTTTATCCCTTTTTAATCTTTTTCCCATGGATTTTTCAATGCAGAGAGCGTATCCTGTATAACAGAAGAGAAAAGCCGGGCGGCAAGTTTGATATTTGAAACAGGAGTGTGAGCTTTATGACAAAGAGGCTATATCGCACGGAGGGGCCCTATAAAATGCTGTGCGGCGTGTGCGGCGGCATTGCGGAATATTTTGACATCGATCCCACCCTGGTCCGGGTGGGGTGGGTCATCGGTACCTTTATTACCTTCAGCCTGGGGTTTTGGGGGTATCTGGCCTGCGCCATTATCATGCCGAAAAAGAGCGACATTTACCCGGGATACTGAAGACCGGCGAAGGGCGGCCCCAGCCGGGGCCGCCCGAGACTGTCGAAAAAGTGGCTTGTCAATTGATTGAAATTGACAAGCCGCTTTTTCGAGAAAGGCCGCACGAAATTTCAGGCTCGATTTCTTGCGAAATTGTCGCCCAAAATTTCGTGAGAGGTGTCATTTCCCAGGCACATGTCCTTGGAAATGACTGGATTTCATTTTATTCCGCCGTCTGCGGACGGCGGAACTCCTTGCGGGAGGGCTTTTTCAACAAGCTGGGGCGGCCCCAGCCGGGGCCGCCCGTTTTATAACACAATTATGAAGGAGGCGTGCCTATGGTCGCCGTACGGCCCTCTGTTCCGGAGGATATCCCCGCCCAGCGTGAGCTGTGGCAGCTGGCCTTTGGGGACAGCGATGCGTACCTGGATAATTTTTACCGCACCTATTACCGGCCGGAGCGGGTGGTGGTGCTGGAGGAGGACGGAGCGGTCCGTGCCATGACGGCCTGGTTTGATACCAGCTTTGTGGTGCCGGGCCGCGGGACCTATCGGGCCGCCTACCTGTACGCTGTGGCCACCCACCCCGGCTGCCGGGGAAGGGGGCTGGCCGGCAGGCTGCTGGCCGGGGCGGATGACTTTTTCCGCACGCTGGACATCCCGGCGGTGACGACGGTGCCCGCAGAGCCCTCCCTGCACCGATTTTTTGGCCGGAACGGCTTCCGGGAGTGCTTCACCCTGGGACAGGAGGAGCTGGATCCGGCAAAGCTGGATGCCCCCGTCCGGGAAAATCCTCTGCGCCCCGCCGAGCCGGAAGCGTACGGGACGGTACGGGAACAGATCCTGGCGCAGCTGCCCCATATCGCCTATCCGGAGGACGCGCTGGCCTATCAGGCGGGATGCTGCGCCCTGGGAGAGGGCGGCCTGTTTGTGGGAGAGACGCAGGCGGGGCCTGTGTGCCTGTGCGCCGAGGGGGACGGGCATGGGCTGCTTTTGTGCAAGGAGCTGCTGGGCGGTCCGGCAGTCCGGCAGGTCCTGCCCCATCTGCCCGGGATGTTTCCGGGGCGGAGGCTGGTGATCCGTACGCCGGCGGCCCCCGGGCAAAAGGAGGGGACGCTGGAATTTGCCATGCTCAAGTGGCTTGCGCCCGCCCTGGAGGACAGATGGAACTGGGAGGATACCGGCTATCTGGGGCTGGCCTTTGACTGAGAACTTGCAGGGGAGGGGCTGGCAGGAGAGTGCCCGGGGCAGATGCGTGCCCGGCCTTTTGACCGGTCCGCACAGGGGGGCGATGTAGCATAGGACAACCACAGCTTTTTCATTGTAGCAGCCCCCACAAAATTGGTGCTTTACTCTTTTGGCTTTTGTGGTATTATATCCGTACGAGGAGCGAAAATGTGGAAAATTCCGGCTGGAGCTCCCGTTTTTGCTGATTTTGCAAGCTGTCCTTCAAAACAAAAATGAGGAATTAGAAATCAGGAGGAATGTGTCATGAATCCGTACATCGAAAGAGTGCTCGAAGCCACCAAGGCGAAGAACGCCAACGAGCCTGAGTTCCTGCAGACTGTGGAAGAGGTCCTGACCTCTCTGGAGCCTGTGATCAACGCCCACCCCGAGTATGAGAAGGCTGCCCTGCTGGAGCGCATGGTGGAGCCTGAGCGGGCCATCGAGTTCCGCGTCACCTGGGAGGACGACAACCATGTGTGGCATGTCAACCGCGGCTACCGCGTTCAGTATAACGCGGCCCTTGGTCCCTACAAGGGCGGCATCCGCTTTGACCCCTCCGTCAACCTGTCCATCATCAAGTTCCTGGGCTTTGAGCAGGTCTTCAAGGACGCTATGACCGGTCTGCCCATCGGCGGCGCCAAGGGCGGCTCCGACTTCGATCCTCGCGGCAAGAGCGACGCCGAGGTCATGCGTTTCTGCCAGGCCTTCATCACCGAGCTGTATCGCCACATCGGCCAGGACATCGACTGCCCCGCCGGCGACCTGGGCTGCGGCGGCCGTGAGATCGGCTATATGTACGGCCAGTACCGCCGCATCGTGGGCGCTGCCGAGATGGGCGCTCTGTCCGGCAAGGCCGTGTGCACCGGCGGTTCCCTGATGCGTCCCGAGGCCACCGGCTACGGCGCTGTCTACTATCTGGTAGAGGCTCTGAAGCACGACGGCGAGGACATCAAGGGCAAGCGCATCGCCCTGTCCGGCTTCGGCAACGTGGCCTGGGGCATCATGAAGAAGGCCGCCGAGCTGGGCGCCAAGGTCACCTACATGGCCGGCCCCGACGGCTATGTCCATGACCCCGACGGCATCGACACCGAGGAGAAGCTCAACTACATCCTGGAGATGCGCGCCAAGGATCCCATGCACTGC
>JAHYYS010000004.1 GCA_019424865.1 bacterium | reverse complement strand
AGCGTCAGATTCCGGTTCTGAATGTTGGGGGTTCGAGTCCCTTCGGGCGTACCAAAAAGAAAGACACGCTGAAAAGCGTGTCTTTCTTTTTGGGTTCCGCCGCCTGAAGGGCGGCTCCACCCTTCGGCATTTAAATGCTCGGGGCCGGCAAAGCCGCCCCTGCGCAATTCCCGGCCGCAGGCCGGGAATTTACGCGCCACTCGCGCGCGCGGCCCAGAAGGGCCGTTGGGCAGTGTTTCTTCTAACGGTCTCAAAGATGAAAATATCGATTTTAACGGTTTCTTCCAGCTCGTCGCAAGCGACATATCGCTTGCGACGAGCTTTTTCATTTCATTGCAAAACTCATCGCGCGCTCATTCTGCTGCTCCTCGCTTCCAAACCGGACCCGCTGTCGCTGGGCTCCGGTTTGGGGACGCCGCTGCGCGGCGGTTTTTTCTTATCGCAAGGAAATGTCGATTTTAACCGCCCCTTTCATGACGAGTGTTCTTATAGCATTTGAAACGCTGTAAGAATACTCGTCTTTTTTTATTGTTTTCATCCAGCGATGGTAGAAGGGGCGTAGAGGACGGCTCCTCCCCGCCAGGGGAGGAGCCGTCCTCTACGCCAGGGGAGGAGCCGTCCTTGTTTGGACAAAAGCCCATCGGTTATTCCACTGTCTTCAGGGACTCCACCATGTCCAGCTTTTTCAGCTTTCTGTGGGCGGCCAGGTTGATCAGCAGGGAGAAGAGCGCTGTCAGGGCTGCGGCATAGCCGTAGCTGGTGGGCTCCAGTACCCGGCCGAACATCAAAAGGTCGATCTCCACTGTCAGAATCAGCCACTGGTGGAGCAGCTTCCCCATCAGCATGCCCAGACATACGCCGAATATTGTCAGGATCACGTTTTCACGATAGATATAGGCGGACAGCTCCCGGTCGTAAAAGCCCAGGACCTTCAGTGTGGCCAGCTCCCGCATCCGCTCGGTAATATTGATGTTGGTCAGGTTATAGAGCACCACAAAGGCCAGCGCCGCGGCGCACACAATGATCAGAACCACGGCATAGTCCACGCTTTCCAGGCTGGAGGCAAAGGTCTTCCGGGTGTCCTCCGCGCGGGTCAGAGAGGTGACCCCGTCCAGTCCCACCAGAGTGCGCTCCAGATCCTCTGTCGCGGCTGCGTCGGTGGGGTAGTCGGCAAGAAGCAGGTTCTGCTGGGGAGCGCTGCCAAAAAGGGCCTGATAATAGTCGTCGGTCATGTATACATAGTGCTGGATATAGTGCTCTGTGATGTCGGCCACCTGAATTTCCACCCGCTGGGCCCCGTCCAGAATAACGGTGTCTCCCGCCTGAACGCCCAGCAGAGAGGCCAGCTTTTCGGTGAGCACCACGCCGTCGTCCGGGAGCGTTACCGGATTGCTGTCAGTGCGGTGGCGCAGATGGACAAAGGGCTCCAGCGCAGCCTGGTCTTCGGTTACCTGAAGGGTGCAGTCCACCGTGTAGCGATCGGTTTGGGCGGTGACAGACTCGCTGCGGCAGATCAGCCAGCGGGAGACCAGGTCGCTCTCGTCCAGCGCGCGGGTTACCTCCTGAAGCTCACCCGGCGTGACCTGATCCACCAGGGAGATCTGGGCGGTGTAGCCGTAGATCTCCTCAAACTGCTTGTCCATAATGGCAAAAATGGAGTCCCGCAGGCCGAAGGCTGTGACGATAAGCGCCGCGCAGCCGCCGATGCCGATCACCGTCATCCAGAACCGGCGCTGATAGCGAAACAGGTTTCGGATGGTGATCTTCCCGTTGAAGGACAGCCGGCGCCAGAGAAAGGAAATCCGTTCCAGCAGCACCCGCTTGCCGGAGGGCGGGGATTTGGGGCGCATCAGCTGGGCGGGGACGGCGGTCAGGGCGGAGAAGCAGGCGGCCAGGGCGGACAGCGTAACCGTGCCGATGGCGGCCAGACAGGCCAGCGCGGAGGTGACGGGCTCCAAACCGTACTGAATGGGGCCCAGAGTGTAGATGATGTTCCAGGCGTTGCAGATAATCCAGGGCAGCAGGGTGAGCCCCACCGCCAGACCGGCCAGCGAGCCGATGGTGCTGGCCAGAAAGCCATAGCCTACATATTTGACGGCAATGGCTCCCCGGGAGTAGCCAAGAGCCTTCAGCCCGCCGATGGCAACCCGCTGCTCCTCCACCATGCGGGTCATGGTGGTCAGGCACACCAGCGCCGCCACCAAAAAGAAAATCAGGGGAAAGACGGAGGCCAGACTGCCCATACGGTCGGCATCCATGGAGTAGCTGACATAGCCCATATTGGTGTCCCGATCCAACAGATACCAGCTGCAGTCCTCCAGCTCGTCCACCTCCCGGCGGGCCTGTTCCAGCTCCTTCCGGGCGTCGGCAATGGCCTGAGCTGCCTCCGCCCTGCCGTCCTCATACTCCTTCAAGCCGTCGGCATACTCCGACTCGCCGCCGTTCAGCTCCGAGCGCGCGTCCCGCAGCTGGGCCTGGGCATCGGCGGTCTCCTCCGCCAGCGTCTGCCTGGCATCCTCCAGCTCGGACAGGCCGTCCTCATACTCGAGCCGGCCCCTGTCCAGCTCCGCACGGCCGTCGATCAGCTCCTGTTCACCCTCCTGAAGGGTTTGCAGAGCGTCTTCCAGTTCCAGCCGGGCATTCTCCAACTCGGCCCAGCCGTTTTCCACCTCTGCCCTGGCGTCTTCCAGCTCGGCCCAGCCCTCCTCCAGCTCCTGTTCCACGGCCTCCAGCTCCTCCTCGGCCTCCCGCAGCTGCCTGCGGGCAGAGGAGAGCCGCCGGGACGCGGAGGACAGCTCTGCCTCGCCGTCAGCGATCTGCTCCCAGCCCTGCTGGATCTGCTGCTGGCCGGCGAGAAACACGGCGGTGCCCACCGGGACAGTCTGCCCTTCCGAATCTGTGGTATAGAGGGCGTCCAGCTGGGCCTGAAGGGCGTCGGCGGTGGTGTCAGTCAGGCCGCAGCTGTCCCGCTGGGCCTCCAGAAGGTCCAGCTGCTGCCGGGCGGCGATCAGCGCCGACAGGTCGGTCAGCTGGCTTTTCAGGTCCTCCAGCTGGGCCTGACAGGACTGAAGCTGCTGGCTGAGTATCTCCCGCTTTGCCTCATAGTCCTCGTCCTCCGGGTTCAGACCGTCCAGCTCGCTCTGGAGCTGAAGAAGCTGCGCCTCCAGCTGGGCAACCCCGGCCTCCAGGGTGCGCTGCTGCTCCTCCAGAGAGGCGAGGGGAACATCCGCATGTTCCCCCAACTTGGCGCGCAGGGCTTCGATGGCCCGCAGCAGCTGGACGCCGCTGTCCAGGCTGGCCCGGGCACTGTCCAGCGCCCCGTCCAGCACTGCGGCCTGGGCGGTATCCGCCATGGCGGCCAGCAGCTGGCTGTTGTCCATGGCGGCATAGCTGTCCAGACCCAGGGCGGACAGACTCTGGCGGAAGGCAGTCAGGCCGTCCTGGAACACCTGCTCCTGGGCCTGGAGGAGCTGTCGGCTCTCTTCCAGCTGCCGGACGCCGGCACGATACTCCGCCCGGCCGTCATAGTACTCGTCCCAGCCGTCCTCCACCTGGTCCCTGCCGTCCTCGTATTCTGCCAGGCCGTCCTGGTATTCTTTCAAACCGTCCTCATACTGCTGTTTGCCATCTTCATATTCCGCCAGCCCATCCTGGTAGGAGGCCAGACCGCCGTAATAGTCTGCCCAGCCGACGTCCAGCTCCTGCCGGGCGTCGGCAAGTTCAAGCTCCCCTTCGTTCAAACCGGCCAGGGCGTCATCCAGTGCCTGCTGGGCGTCGGCGAGCTCCTGGTTGGCCTCCGCCACCTGGTTGTCCAGCTCCTGCACACCGCTGTGGTAGTCCGTCCAGCCGTCGTCCAGCTCCCGGCGGGCGTCCTCCAGCTGGCTCCAGGCGTCGGCCAGCTCCTGTTCCGCCTCGGCTTCTGCGTCATCCAGCGCCTGCTGGGCGTCGGCCAGCTGCTGGTTGGCCTCGTCCCGGATGCTGTCTCCACGCAGCTGGGCCCGCTGGTCGGCAAAGGGCGTCAGCCCATCGGTAAAACGGTCCATCAGCTGTGTATAGGCACTGGTGTAACAGCCCAGCGCCCGGGATCCCTCCACCTGGAGATAAAAATCCGTGTAATAATCCAGCGTGAAGGCCTCCGGGGGCAGCAGCACGAAGGCGGCCGCCTGACCGGTACCGAGGGTGGAGGTGCCCCGCTCCACGCCGATGTACAGCGGGGAATTGGCGGCCCCTACAATGGTGTAGGTCTCAGTGCCGAGAGCGCCCTCAAAGCTGCCGGAGCCGGTGTCCAGGGTGATCTGATCCCCCAGCTCCAGGCCGGTCTCCTCCAGCAGCAGGGGCTCGGCCAGACATTCGTCCGCCGCCTGCGGCAGGCGGCCCGCCGCCAGACTGGGGACGTTGAGTCCGGAAGAGCCGGTAAAGGATAAAACCTTTACAACAAAGTCGTTTTCGGTCAGATGGACAATGGCATCCACTGTATAGGCCCGCTCCACCGCCGCCACCCCCGGCTGGACGGCCAGGGCGGCGGCGTCCTCCTCCGTCAGGCCCAGCGTGGAGACAATGCGCAGATCCATCAGATTCTGCTGATCAAAATACGAATCTGCGGACTTTTTCATGTCCGGGGCCGTGGCCCGCAGGCCGGCCAGAAAGCACACCGCCAGAGCTGAGAGGACCATCAGGGAGACAAAGCGGCTGCGGGTGTGCCGGATTTCGCGGAATGCGTCGGTCAGCAGGCGGTTTGGGGTGCGTTTTGCCATATCTCTGCCTCCCTGTCGGCTGGACTACCACTCAATTTGCTCCACAGGAATGGGGACCGGATTGCGCTCCACACGGTCCACCCGTCCGTTTTTTACATGTATTACCTTGTCCGCCATGGGGGCGATGGCTGTGTTATGGGTAATAACGACCACAGTCATGCCCTGCTGGCGGCAGGTATCCTGAAGCAGCTTCAGGATGGACTTTCCGGTGATATAGTCCAGCGCGCCGGTGGGCTCGTCGCACAGCAGCAGCTTGGGGTTTTTCGCCAGGGCCCGGGCGATGGCTACCCGCTGCTGCTCCCCGCCGGAGAGCTGGGCGGGAAAGTTGTTCAGCCGCTCCCCCAGTCCCACATGGCACAGGACATCCTCCGCATCCAGAGGGTCCCGGCAGATCTGGGCAGCCAGCTCCACGTTTTCCAGGGCAGTCAGATTCTGCACCAGGTTGTAAAATTGAAAGACGAACCCAATGTCGTAGCGGCGGTAGGTGGTCAGCTGCCGGCTGCTGTACCCGCTGATCAGGCTGCCGTCCACAGTGATGGTCCCCTCGTCGCAGGAGTCCATGCCGCCCAAGATATTCAGCACCGTGGTCTTGCCGGCGCCGGAGGGGCCCACAATGATGACAAACTCCCCCTTGTCCACCTCAAAGGTGATATGGTCGGCCGCGGTGATGGTGACTTCGCCCATTTGATAGCGCTTGACCACCTGTTGAAAAGAAATATATGCCATGTTATGCCTCCGCCGGAACAGCCGAAGATAAAGAGCAGATGTTGATTACTGCTCAAGTGTCAATTATAATATATAATAAATTGGAGATGCAGCGCAATCGGCAATATCCGGCCTGTCTGTGCAAAAACGGACAGAAGGCGCACGATATGTTGAACTTTATTTCAAAAATTTTTTCTGTTTGGAGCGGGAGAAGGATGGAACACAACGAACAGGACCGGCGGGTGCGCCGCACACGCAAGCGGCTGCAGGAGGCATTGGCTGCGCTGATGCGGGAGAAGGAACTGAAGGACATTACAGTCCGGGAGCTGACGGACTTGGCGGATGTGAATCGGGGCACCTTTTACAGCCACTATAAGGATCTCTATGATATGCGCGAACAGGTGGAGCAGGAGCTGTTTCAGCAGCTGCACGGCGTGCTGGCAGGCTATAACGCGGAGCATGCGCGGGGCGGCCTGCGGCCTGTTCTGACCGCGGTGTTCCGCTTTGTCCGGGGCAACAAAGAGATATTCGCCACAATTTTGGGCCGCCGGGGGGAAGAACTGTTTTTCGGCCGCCTGCAAAAGCTGATTTATGACATGTACCTGCGGGAGTGGAACGGGTTTTATGACCTGGGCAGCGCCGCCGGGACCAACTACTATCTGGAGTTTGTGGTCTCCGGCGTGGTGGGACTGGTGCGCGCCTGGGCGGAGGGCGGCATGGCGGAGCCTGCGGAGGAGATGGCGGCGCTGGCCGAGCAGATGATTGTGGGCGGCCTGCCTCAGCGGGCGGAAGACAGGCTGGGCGCGGCATCAGAAGCGCTGAGAGAGGAAAAACAGCAGAAATCCTGAAATAACGCAAACTTTTCCCCAGTTTCGTTCGTCTATACAAAGAAAAGAGCAGAAAGGACCGTTACAACAGTGTCAAAGGCGCGCGAGGCGCTGCTCACCGACTATGTGACAAAGGGGCAGGCGCGATTTTACCGGCTGGCATACAGCTATTTGAAAAACCGGGACGAGGCGCTGGACGCGGTGCAGACCGCCGTGTGCAGAGCCTGGGAGCAGCAGGACGCCCTGCGGGATCCGGAGGCCATCCGCCCATGGTTTTACCGGATTTTGGTCAATGTGTGCACGGATCTGCTGCGTCAGCGGGGGCGGGTGACCTTTGTCCCGCCGGAGGCCCTGGATATGGGCAGCTATGAGGATCCGCCCCTTGCCGACGACGGCCTGGCGGCCCGGATTGACGCCCTGCCGCCGGAAGTGGCGACCATTATCCGCCTGCGCTTTTTTGAGGAACTGACGCTGAAGGAGATCAGCGCTGTCACCGGAACGCCGCTGAGCACGGTGAAGACCCGGCTGTATACCGGGCTGAAAAAGCTGCGGGTCTCGTTGGAAGGAGTATAACGTAGGGATGAACAAGCTGGAGAAATGGAAAGACGAATATGAGAAAATTCCTGTCCCGCAGGAGCTGGACAGCCGGGTACAGGCGGGCATCCGGGAGGGGAAGCGCCGCCGCCGGCAGAAGGTCTGGCGGCGTTCCCTGGGGACGGCGGCGGCCTGCCTGGTGCTGGTGGCGGGGGTTTTGAATCTGGCGCCCCCTGTAGCTGCCGCCGCAGCTGAGATCCCGCTGCTGGGCGGGCTGTTCCAGATTTTGACCATCCGCAGCTATGACGAGACAAAAGACGGCATTGACTATTCGATCAACGCACCCGGAGTGGCTCCGGACAGCGACTTGGCCCGGCGGGTCAACCAGGAGATCCAGACACGGGTGGACGATCTGATGGACAAGGCGCAAGAGGACTGGGCGGAGTATCAGGAGGCCTTTTTCGCCACCGGCGGCACCCGGGAGGAGTGGGGAGACAGGCAGATGGACGTGATTGTGGACTATGAGATCCGCTATCAGACGGATACGGTGGTCTCCTTTACGGTGGACTTTGGCGAGGGATGGATCTCGGGGGAGCAGGAGCGGTACTGCTACAATCTGGACCTGGCGGAGGGCCGGGACATCACCCTGGCGGACCTGCTGGGGGAGGACTGGGCCGCCCGCTGCAATGCCGCGGTGGAACGCTATATGGAGGAAAACGCGGACTTCAGCTACTTCTTCCCGCCGGAGACGGGGGGCTTTACCACGGTGGATGAGGAAACCGCCTTTTATATCCGGCAGGATGGGATCCCGGTTCTGGTGTTCCAGGAGTACAGCATTGCGGCGGGCGCCGCAGGTATTGTGGAGATTCCGACGGCCTGATGAAGAGCCGCCCGGATGCCGGGGCGGTTCTCATCCGGATGGCCTGAGGCGGGTATGTCCGCGGCCGAAGTTGGGCTGCGGACATACCCGCCTTTTCGGACTGGGAAAAAGAAAAAATCTGGAATTCCCAAAAAAGATGTTTACAATACTTCTGGTTATGATATAATGTAATATAATATTATACTTAAAAACTATGCAATGTGCATAATTGAGGTGAACTCCGCATGATAGATTCCAACAGCATTACCCCCCTGTATTTACAGGTCAAGGAGCATATTCTGGCGGACATTCATGGAGGCAAGTATCAGCCCAGCGGGCGGCTGCCCTCGGAAAAAGAACTGGCGGCCATGTACAATGTGAGCATGATCACCATCCGCCGCGCCATCAGTGAGTTGGTAGAGGAATATGTGCTGCAGAAAAAACAGGGGAAGGGGACCTTTGTCACTAAGAAGAGTTTTTCCCGTCCCTATTCACAAAGCGCGCTGAGCTTTACCGAAATTTGCCGGACAAACGGCATGCAGGCCTCGGCCAAGCTGCTGCGCCGGGAAGTGATGCCCGCTCCAAGTCCGGATATTTTGAAGCAGCTTGCATTGCCTGAAGGCAGCCGGGTGCTGCTGGTGGAGCGGCTGCGGTATGCCGATGAGATCCCCATTGTCATTGAACGAAACTGTTTTCCTATGGACTATGCCTTTCTGATGGATCTGGATTTGGAGCGGCAGTCCATGTATCAGCTGATCCGGGAACACAAAGAGGTGGATCTGCGCCCGGTGATTGGACAGCGCTTCGTTACCATCGCCAAGGCGGATGCCCGGATTGCCAAGTACCTGAAGATTCGGGAGTCCACGCCGGTGCTTCAGTATGTGGGCCTGGTCTGGGAAATGCTGGAGGACCGCCCGGCCCACACCTCTTATCAGATTGGATACGGGGAACAGATGGATTTTGCCCTGTGCTTTTAAGACTGCGCCGGCGGCGGGGCTGTGGGCGGCAGAAGGGAGGTCCTGCCGTTTTCTGCAGGAAATGATGCTTTTTTATCCAGGGCGGCAAAGTGCGCCCGGGTGTGAAAAACGGCGGAAAAGGCGGACAAGTATGTTCTTTTGCTGCTTGCCTGGATTATATGGGAGATAAAGCGGGTTGAGATGGACGTTAGAAACATCTTAACCCGCTCTTTTTATGCATAATATGAAAGTAAAGAGAATGTGCGGTATGCAGGAGAAACTGCATTTTGCAAATGGCACAAAAAAAGAGACGAAATTTTCAAAAAACTATTGAAATTTTTTCTTGTCATGATATAATGTCTTATAATCACATACAACGTCTTAGTTCGCTGTTGAGAGAGCAGACTGCTTCGGAGGAGACAGGGATGAAGGAAGGAACAGTTCGGCTGCTGGGGATCGGGGACAATGTCAGCGATCAGTACGTACACAAGAATACCATGTATCCCGGAGGACAGGCCCTGAATGTGTCGGTTTTTGCCGGGATGCAGGGGGCGCAGACAGGGTTTCTGGGCGCCTTTGGCAGTGACGCGCCGGCGGAGCATATTCAGCAGGTCCTGAAGGAGCTGGGGGTGGACACCGCACGCTGCCGCCATTATCCCGGAGAGAACGGGGCGGCCCGGGTCACCCTGCAGGATGGGGATCGGGTCTTTTTAGGCAGCAACAAGGGGGGCGTGCTTCGCCTCCAGCCGCTGCGGCTGGAAGAGGAGGATCTGAGCTACATCAGATCCTATCATGTGGTCCACACCTCCAACAACAGCTATCTGGACGAGGAGCTGGAAAAAGTGAAGGGGACGGGCGTGCTGCTGTCCTATGATTTCTCCCTGCAGTGGAAGGACGAGGCACGGCTGAACCGGGTGGCGCCCCTGACCGACCTGGCGTTTCTCTCCTGTTCCGAGCTGGATGACGACGGGGCCAGAGCGCTGATGGAGCGAATCTGCCGCCTGGGCTGCGGCCTGGCGGTGGCGACCCGGGGCGCCCAGGGGGCCCTGCTCTATGACGGAAGAGAATTTTACACCCAGCCCAGCGACTATGTGGAGCCGGTGGACACCATGGGGGCGGGGGACGCCTTTGCCTCGGCCATCCTGGTCCATCTGACGCCGGCCTGGAGAGCGGGGGGCAGGGTGCCGGATCCGGAGGCAATCCGGACCGCGGCCGCGGCGGCCGCCCGGTTTTCCGCTCAGAGATGTCTGGAGCCCGGGGCCTTCGGCCACGGGCGGCCCATCCCGGCGGGATATCAGATGCACATTGTCACCACCCCCTGACGGGACAGGGGCAGGCGGGCCGAGTTGGAAGGGAGGAAGCGGATTTGAAGGAACCTTTGCTGCAGGTACAGGACATTCGGATGGTATTCCGCAACAAAAAGCAGGAATTCGCCGCGGTGGATGGGCTGTCGTTCCAGGTGGAGCGGGGAGAAATTCTGGGCATCGTGGGCGAGAGCGGAAGCGGCAAGACCATGGCGTCCCTGTCCATTATGGGCCTGCTGCCGGAGCAGGGCGTTATCGCCTCCGGCAGCATCAAGTACCAGGGGAGAGAGCTGGTGGGCCTGAGCGACGCGGAGATGTGCAAGATCCGGGGAAAAGAGATCTCCATGATTTTTCAGGAGCCCATTATGTCGCTGGACCAGGTGTTCACCGTGGGCAGCCAGCTGATGGAGGGCATCCTGACCCACGAGAAGATGAGCCGGGAGGATGCCAAGAAGCGGGCGCTGGAGATGCTGAACCTGGTGGGTATCCCCAGCCCGGAGCGGGTGTTCCACTCCTACCCCTTTGAGCTGTCCGGCGGCATGTGCCAGCGGGTGATGATCGCCATCGCCCTGAGCTGCAACCCAACCCTGCTCATTGCGGATGAGCCAACCACCGCCCTGGATGTGACGGTGCAGGCCCAGATTATGGACCTGCTGAAGAAGAGCCGGGATCAGTTCAACATCGGCATCATCCTGATCACCCACGACCTGGATGTGGTCAAGGACATGGCGGACCGGATCATCGTCATGTACGGCGGCAACATGATGGAGAGCGCCACCCGGGAGCAGCTGTTCTCCAACCCCGCCCACCCCTATACCCGGGGCCTGCTCCGGGCGATTCCCAGGCTGGACACCGGGGATGAGCGGCTGTTCAACATTGAGGGGACGGTGCCGGATATCCGGAATATGCCGGCCGGCTGCCACTTCTGCACCCGCTGCTGGGACGCCCAGGAGCGGTGCAAGACGGAGCACCCCCAGCTGGTGGAGATAGAGCCCGGGCACTTTGTGGCCTGCCATCTGGCGGGGGAAGGCCGAAAGGAGGGAGAAGCGGTTTGAGCGAGCCATTGCTGGAGGTGCGAAACCTCAAGAAGTATTTTCCTGTTCAGCACGGCATGTTCTCCAGCGGCAAAGGGTTTGTCCACGCGGTGGATGGGGTGTCCCTCACCGTGGAGAAGGGGGAGACCTTTGGCCTGGTGGGAGAGAGCGGCTGCGGAAAAAGCTCCCTGTCCCGGGTGATCCTGAGCCTGGTCAAGCGGGACTCGGGGGACATCCTCTATAAAGGAAAAGATGTAAGCGCCCTGAGCCGCAGCGAGCGGGCCAAGATGCGCATGGTGTTCCAGAACCCCTTTGCCTCCCTGAATCCAAAGGAGCGGGTATTTGATGCCATTGCAGAGCCCTACCGCATTGCCGGGGGCTATTCCCGCGCCCAGATCCAGGAGGAGGTCCTCAAGCTGATGGATCTGGTGGGACTGAGCCGGGGCTATGCCTCCCGCTACCCCCACGAGTTTTCCGGCGGCCAGCGCCAGCGCATCGGCATCGCCCGGGCCCTGGCCATGAATCCGGAATTCATTGTCTGTGACGAGCCGGTTTCCGCCCTGGACGTGTCCATCCAGGCCCAGATTCTGAACCTGCTTCGGGATATCCAGAAGGAGCTGGGGCTGACCTATGTGTTCATTTCCCACAACCTGGGCGTGGTGAAGTACATATCGGACCGCATTGCCGTGATGTACCTGGGCAAAATCATCGAGGTGTCCGAGGCAAAGGATCTGTATGCCGCGCCCGCCCACCCCTATACCCAGGCGCTGCTCTCCGCCATCCCCGGGGCGGCGGAGTATCTGCACATTGACCGGGTGCTGCTGCAGGGGGACATCCCCAGCCCGGTGAATCCGCCGGCGGGGTGCCGGTTCTGCACCCGCTGCCCCTATGCCCAGGAGCGCTGTGCCGCGGTGGAGCCGGAGATGCGGCAGGTGGGCGAGGGACATTACGCCGCCTGCCACCTGGTGGGAAAGGAGGCGGAGTGATGGCCAAGTTTTTTGTCAAACGGATTTTGACCGCCATCGTACAGATCTTTGTGGTCACTACCATTGTGTTTTTCGCCCTGCAGATGATGCCGGGCGACCCGGTGCTGATGATGCTCAGCCGGGACGGATCGGCGGTGAATCAGGAGGCCTATGACGCCCTGGAGGCGGAGCTGGGCCTGGACCAGCCGGTGATGACCCAGTATGTCAACTGGATTACGGACCTGCTCCACGGCGACCTGGGGCAGTCATACAGTGAAAACCGCCCGGTGGTGGAGGCCATTCAGGACCGCCTGCCCCGGACGCTGGAGCTGGCGGCGGCCGCGCTGGTGCTGGCCTGCATCATCGGCATTCCCCTGGGCATCATTTCTGCGGTGCGCCGGGGCGGGTTTGTGGATTTGGGCCTGACCCTGATTTCCTCCCTTGGCAACTCGGTGCCCGTGTTCGTCATGGGCTATCTGCTGGTGCTGATTTTTGCCCTGACCTTTCAGGTGCTTCCCTCCAGCGGCTATGTGCCGGTGGCAAGGGGGCTGGAGAACCACCTGCTGCGGCTGATTCTGCCGGCGGTGGCACTGGCCTTCGGCGTGGCGGCCTCCATCCTGCGGATGACCCGCTCCAGCATGCTGGAGTCTTTGGGCAGCGAGTCGGTGCGCCCCCTGCGGGCCAAGGGTCTGTCCAAGCGGAAGGTGTATCTGAAGCATGTGATGCGCAATATGCTCATCCCCGTCGTCACCATTATCGGTCTGCAGCTGGGCAACCTGATCGCCGGCACCGTGCTGTGCGAGGCGGTATTCAACTGGCCCGGCATTGCCACCCTGCTGGTGAACGCCATCGGCGACCGGGACTATCCGCTGATTCAGGGCTGTATGCTGATCCTGTCCGCAATTTTCATTTTGACCAATATGGTGGTGGATATGCTGTATGGGATGCTGGATCCACGGGCGCGCTAGGGGGATGAGAAAATGAACGTCTTGAAACAATGCATTCGGAATAAAAAGTTTCTGCTCAGCGCCGTCATCCTGGTGCCCCTGCTGTTTGTCGCACTGTTCGGGAACTTCCTGATCAGCCACGACCCGCTGGAGATCCACTATACCCAGACACTGGACGCCCCCTCCGCCGAATACCCCATGGGGACGGATGAATATGGCCGCTGCATTGCCTGCCGGCTGATTGTGGGCCTGCAGCCCACCATGATCGTGGCCTTCGGGGGGACGGTGATCGCCATGGTGGCCGGTTCCCTGCTGGGGCTGCTGGCGGGCTATATCAAGGACGCCTGGGGCAATGCCATCATGCGTGTGGTGGACATCATCCTGTGCTTCCCCTCCATTCTGCTGGCCATGCTGGTGGTGGGCTTTTGGGGCTCCGGCATGCTCAACCTGGTCATCGTGGTGGGCATTCTGTATACCCCGCACTTCTGCCGTATCGCCTACTCCTCCACCCGGAAGCTGCGGCGGGTGGAGTATGTGGAGAGCCAGCAGCTGCTGGGCGCCAGCACCTTCCGTATTCTGGTGAAGACGCTGCTGCCCAACATTGTCTCCTCCCTGATTATCCAGTTCAGCCTGACCGTGTCCAGCGGCATCCTGCTGGAGAGCGGGCTGAGCTTCCTGGGGCTGGGCGTGGAGCCGCCCAACCCCTCCTGGGGACAGATGATCGGCGACGCCCGGGGCTATATCGCCACCAACGGGCAGTACATGTTCTGGCCCTCCCTGTTCCTGTGCCTGACCATTTTGTCCACCAACCTGATGGGCGACGCCCTGCGGGACGTGCTGGATCCCAAGCTGAAGAAGAGCTTTTGAGGCATCCTAACCAAGGATTCTGCGGCCGGCCCGGCCGGCTCTCGGAATAAACATCTGAATAAGGAGGAAACACAATGAAAGCAAAACGACTGATCAGCATCTGCCTGAGCCTTGCGCTGTCTCTGGGCCTGCTGGCCGGCTGCGGCGGCGGGGGCGAGGGTAGCTCCCAGCCCTCTGGCAGCGGCAGCAGCAGCGGCAGCGGCAGCGGCAGCCTGGAGGGGGTGGAGCCCACCGGCACCTCTGACACCCTGCTCATCGGCACCAGCGTGGAGCCCGCCACCCTGGATCCCCACATCCACTCCAATGTTTCCACCCGCTTCCTGCTCCAGAACGTGTACCGCGGACTGGTGGGGTACAACCTGGACGGCGAGATTGAGTGTGAGGTGGCCGACCACTACACCGTCTCCGACGACAACCTGACCTATACCTTCGTGCTGAAGGACGGCGTCACCTTCCATGACGGCTCCCCCGTCACCGCGGAGGACGTGAAGTACAGCTTTGACCGCATTATGGCCGACGACAGCACCGCTACTTACAAGTCCTACTTCACCGACTGCGGTGTCACCGTCAACGTGGTGGATGAGAAGACCGTGGAGTTTGTGCTGCCCGAGCCCTGCGCCCCCTTCCTGGAGTACCTGAGCCTGCCTGAGAGCGCCATCATCAGCAAGGCCTGGATGGAGGCCGGCAACGACATCGCCACCTCCGCCATGGGCTGCGGCCCCTATCAGTTCGTCAGCTGGGACCGGGGTCTGCAGATCGACGTGGAGGGCTATGACGGCTACTACAAAGAGGGCCTGCCCAAGACCAAGAACGTCAGCTTCATCTTCTATCTGGACGAGACCACCCGGAACAACGCCCTGCTCAGCGGCGAGGTGGATCTGATCGACTACGTCAGCGCCACCGGCGTGACCCAGTTCGAGGGCAACTCCGACGTGACCGTGTACAGCCGCCAGGGCGCCTTCATGATGCTGGAGTTCAACTGTGAAGAGGGCAGCCCCTTCGCCGACTACCGGGTGCGTCAGGCCGTGGCCTATGCCATCAACCGCGAGGCCGTCATTGAGACCGCCTTCAACGGCCGCGGCACGGCCCTGTACGGCTTCCCCACCATTGCGGGACAGCAGGGCTACAACGGCGAGTTTGACAACTACTTCAGCCGCGACCTGGACAAGGCCCGCGAGCTGCTGGCCGAGGCCGGCTATCCTGACGGCTTCAGCTGCAACATCCTGGCCACCAGCGACTATTCCTTCCACGAGCAGACCGCCCTGGTGGTGGCCGACGCCCTGAGCGAGATCGGCATCGAAGTGACGGCGGATCTGCCCGACTGGGCCACCCGCATCGAGCGCAGCAACACCGGCGACTATGACATGATCGTCTGCGGCACCATCGGCAAGATCCTGGATATGGACTGGGCCTCCATCTTCTATCAGAGCGGCGAGGTCCGCATGGATGCCTCCCCCTACTTCGCCGATGACGAGATCGACCGGCTGCTGTATGAGGGCCGCACCACCCTGGACGAGGATGCGCGCAACGAGATCTATCAGCAGTTCCGTGAGCGGGCCCTGGAGCAGTCCCCCCTGGTGTTCATCTGCTACCGGGAGCAGGCCTTCGTGTCCGGCAACTATGTGGAGAACTTCGACTTCCTCTCCGGCGTTCTGAGCCAGCAGGCCGGCATCTGCCTGGAGCAGGTCGTAGTGAACGAGCACTAACGGTCCATTTCAGCAAATCCGATGCCACGGATGCCATCGGCATCCGTGGCATCTGTGAGAAAGCAGAGAGCGGCGGCGTCTTGTGCGCCAACTGGGCGCCCCGGAACCCGTGAGGGGGACTGAAAACGTCCGGAGAGGACAACACTCCAAATTGTACGATGAGGTGAAACATATGGCTTACATGATTGGCGTAGACGTTGGAGGCACCTTTACGGATTTCTCCGTATTTGACCAGGAGAGCGGCGAGCTGTTCCACCACAAGGACAGCTCCACCCCCTCCGACCCCTCCAAGGCGATTATTCAGGGCGTGCTGGCGGTGCTGGCCATGAAGAAGGCGGAGGCGGCCTCCGTCAGCTATCTGGCCCACGGCACCACCGTGGGGACCAACGCCCTGATCGAAAAGAAGGGGGCCCGGCTGGGCCTGATCACCACCAAGGGGTTTAAGGATCTGATGGAGATCGGCAACCAGCGCCGCCCGTCCCTGTATAACCTGCAGGCCCAGAAGCCCTATCCGCTGATCCCCTCGGGGCTCAACTGCACGGTGACCGAGCGCATCCGCTATGACGGCACCATCGACACCCCTCTGGACGAGGAGGAGACCCGCCGGGTGGTCCGCTATCTGAAGGAACAGGGGGTGGCCGCCATCGCCGTGTGCACCCTGTTCTCCTTTGTCAACCCCGTCCATGAGCTGCGCATTGAGGAGATCATCAAAGAGGAGTTCCCCGAGGCCTATGTCACCATCTCCAGCAAGCTGGTGCCCGAATTCCGGGAGTACAGCCGTATGAGCACCACGGTGCTCAACAGCTACCTGGGCCCGGTGATGAAGAAGTACGTGAACAACTTCCGGGACTCGGTGGAGGGCATCGGCATCCAGGTGGAGCCCTATGTCACCCAGTCCAACGGCTCCATCATCTCCATCAAGGAGACGGTGGACTGCCCCATCAAGACCGCTGTGTCCGGCCCCTCCGCGGGCGTCATCGCCGCGGCCTATATCGGCAGACAGTGCAATGCGGACAAGATCATTACCTTTGACATGGGCGGCACCAGCGCGGACATCTCCCTCATCGAGAATTTCACGCCTCAGGTGTCCAACGAGCGGGAGGTGGAGGGCTATCCCGCCCGCATCCCCATGATCAATATCATCACCATCGGCGCCGGCGGCGGTTCCATCGCCAAGATTGACGAGGGCGGCGCCCTGAAGGTGGGGCCCAAGAGCGCCGGCGCCACGCCGGGCCCGGCCTGTTACATGCGGGGCGGCGAGAACCCCTGCGTCACCGACGCCAACATCGTCCTGGGCAAGCTGAATCAGAAGAAGATCCTGGGCGGGCGCATGGACGTGGACATCGAGCTGGCCAAGCAGGCCATCCAGACCAAGATCTGTGACAAATCCGACCTGAACCTGCAGCAGGCGGCCAACGGCATCATCACCGTGGTCAACTCCAACATGGTCCGGGCCATCCGCAGCGTCTCGGTGGAAAAGGGCTATGACGTGCGGGAGTTCAGCCTGATGGCCTTCGGCGGCGCCGGTCCCCTCCACGCCTGCGAGGTGGCCAAGGAGCTGGGCATGAAGGAAGTGCTGATTCCGCCCCACCCCGGCACCCTGTGCAGCCTGGGCCTGCTGCTGGCCGACACCAAATTCGACCTGTCCCGGACCATGGTGCTCAACGCAGTCCCCGAGAATGTGGCGGAGATGGCCAGACAGTTCCAGAGCATGACCGAGCAGGGCAACGAGCTGCTGGACAAGGAGGGCATCCTTGGGGAGCGGCGGCAGTTTGAATACTTCCTGGATATGCGCTATCTGCGCCAGAACTTTGAAATCAGCATCCAGGTGCCCACCGGCGAGATGACCGAGGAGGTCCTGAAGAAGGTGCTGGCCGATTTCCACGCCGAGCACAAGCGCAGCTATGGCTACTGCAAGGAGGACGCCGTGGTCCAGGTGGTCAACTACCGGGTGTCCGCCATCGGCATTATCGACAAGCCGGAGCTGAAGCCCGAGCCTCTGCGCCCCGACGCCGACCTGCCCGAGCCCATCGCCTACCGGCAGGTGCTGTTCCAGGGCCAGAACTACTATGTGAAGACCCCGGTGTACCAGCGGGAGAGCTTCGTGCCCGGTCAGGCCATTCCGGGCCCCTGCATCTGCGAGCAGATGGATACCACCCTGGTGGTGCCGGCGGGCTGGACAATCCATGTGGACGGTTATCACAATCTGAAGATCCATGACGAGGAGAAGTAAGATGGGAAGAAAAATTGATACAGTAACCGTGGAGGTCCTCCGGAACCTGTTGATGTCCATCTCGGAAGAAACCTTCGGCATCATCGTCCGCAGCGCCTATTCCACCAACATGAAGGAGCGGCGGGATGTGTGCACCGCCGTCATCGACCCCGACGGCAACAGCGTGGCCCAGGTGGAGAGCCTGGCGGTGCTGCTGGGCTCCATGCTGGGCGTGGTCCCCAATATCTACGCCAAATTCGGCCGGGAGAATGTGAAGCCCGGGGACATGTTCATCGCCAACGACCCCTATCACGGCGGCGGCAACCACCTGCCCGACATCGTCATCGCCGCCCCCGCCTTTGCCGGGGAGAAGCTTATCGGCTGGATCGCCAACATCGCCCACCACTCGGACATTGGCGGCAAGGTGCCCGGATCCACCTCCGGCGACGCCGATTCCCTGTTCCAGGAGGGCATCCGCATCCCGGTGATCCGGATCCGCCGGGAGGGGGAGCTGGACCAGAGCGTGATGGACCTGCTGCTGGACAACACCCGCGTGCCCCAGGAGCGGGAGGGCGACCTGACTGCCCAGATTTCCGCCAACCTTATCGGTGTGGAGCGGCTGCAGGAGGCCTATGCCCGCTATGGCGATACCCTGATCGACTGCATGAAGGAGCTGGTGGACTACTCCGAGCGCCGGGTCCGGGCCGTGGTGTCCAGCCTGCCCGACGGCGTGTACACCTACACCGACTATGTGGACGGCTGCGGGGAAAAGTATCCCGACCCCCTGCCCATCCATGTGTCCGTCACCGTCAAGGGGGATGACCTGATCTTTGACTTCACCGGCACGGCGGAGCAGATCAAGGCCCCCATCAATGTGCCCTACCCCTGTACCCAGGCGGCGGTGTTCTTTGCGGTGAAGGCCCTGATGGGCGACGACATCCCCGCCAACGAGGGGATTAACCGGGCCGTGACCCTGATTGCCCCCAAGGGGTGCATCGTCAACCCCACGGAGCCCAGCCCGGTGGGGGCCCAGATCGACTGCGAGCAGCGGATCCCCGACGCCATCTTCGGCGCCCTGGCCCCCATTTTCCCCGACGCCATTGTCACCGCCGGAAACGGGGCCTGCACCACCACCATCCTGTCCGGCGAGGGCGCCATCGGCACAGACAGCGTCTTCATTTTCCACGAGGTCATTGCCGGCGGCGGCGGAGCCTCCCGGAACTATGACGGCCTGTCCGGTGTGCAGGTGAACATGACCAACACCTCCAACATGCCCATTGAGGCCACGGAGATGGAGTTTACCAAGATTTTGGCCCGGAAGTATGAGCTGAAGGCGGACACCGGCGGCGCCGGCGAGATGCGCGGCGGACTGGGCATCGAGCGGGAGCTGGAGATCCTCCAGGACAATGTGCTGTACACCGGCCTGGGCGACCGGCACAAGTTCCACCCCTGGGGCCTGGAGGGCGGCCAGCCCGGCGGCACCGGCGCCTTCTACCGCATTGCGGCGGAGGACGGCTCTGTGACCCGGATGGGCCACAAGACCACCAGCCTGCCCCTGAAGAAGGGGGACGTCATCCGGGTCATCACCCCGGGTGCCGGCGGCTACGGCGATCCCCACAAGCGCCCGGCGGAAAAAGTGCTCAAGGATGTGATTGAGGGCAAGGTGTCCGCAGAGGCGGCCAAGGACCAGTACGGCGTGGTCGTCGGCCGCCGGGGCGCGGAGCTCTATGTGGACGAGGCCGCCACCGCAGCAGCCAGGGCGGAATAAAAAGGAGGAAACATGCAATGGTGAAAGGCATGCAGGAAGTAATTGATGTAATGGAGAAGGCAAAGGCGGATTTGGACGCCAACGGCGGGCTGAAGCAGGTAATCTTCGTGGCCTGCGGCGGGTCCTTTGCCTCCTCCTATCCGGCCCGCTATCTGTTGGGGCAGGAGAGCAGCCTGAAGGTGCTGGGCTATAACAGCAGCGAGTTTGTCAACGCCACCCCCCGGACCGTGGGCCCCAACACCCTGGTCATTGCCACCTCCACCAAGGCCACCGCGGAGACGGTGGAGGCCCTGCGGGTGGCCAACGAGAAGGGCGCGGTGACGGTGGGGCTGTCCGGCTATGCGGACTCTCTTACGGCCCAGACCGCCCGGTACTATATCACCTACTACCACGCGGATGAGTGGTATCAGGACCCCTCGCTGGTCCACTACAACAGCCAGGGCACGGCGCTGAAGATCGCCTTCTGGCTGCTGAAGGAGTATGACCACTATGCCGCTTATGACAAGGCCGTGGAGGCATTTGAAAAGCTGCCCGAGATCTACGGCGCGGCCCACGAGAGTGTGAAGGCCAAAGCGGCTCAGTTCGCCATGACCTATAAGGACGACACGGTGTGGAATGTGATGAGCAGCGGCGCGGCCTGGGAGGTCGCCTACTCCGATGCCTTCTGCTTCTTCCAGGAGATGCAGACGGTGCACTGCGTGCCCATCCACTCCGGCGAGTATTTCCACGGCGCCTTTGAGACCTGTGACAAGGATCTGGCCATCCTGCTGTTCAAGAGCGTGGGCCGCACCCGCCCCCTGGACGAGCGGGCCGAGCGGTTCCTGAATCAGTTCGGCGGGCACCACTGGATCATTGACGCCCAGGAGCTGGGCCTGGGGCAGCTGGATCCCCAGGTAGCGGAGTACTTCAACGCCCTGCTGCTGCACCCCATCTCCAAGCAGTTTATCGCGGCCATGGGCGACGTGCGCATGCACCCCATGAGCTATCGCCGCTACATGTGGAAGTTTGATTATTGAGATCTGGATTTTGATAAAAGGACCGCCCCGCTGCTTTGGCAGCGGGGCGGTCCTTTCGTCCTTTCAGACAGGTTGACAAGGGACGCCGGCCTATGATTCCGGCGGGACGGAATCGGTTCCCTCCAACAGGTCAAGGCGGATCTGATAAATTTTGGCCGGCCGGCCCCGCAGGTTCAGCTGACGGTTATACTGCACCGCCGCCAGGCCGCCCGCCTCCAGCTTGGACAGGATCCGGGAGGCGCTTCGGGTTGTCACATTCAAAAAGAAGGCCAGCTCCTCGGAGGAGAGGGTGCTGCTCCCCTTTTGATGCAGCACCGAGGCGATTTTGCTCAGATAGAGGGGGGAGATGCCCACCTGCTCCCCCAGCCGCGCCAGAGCGGGATCGGGCGCGTCGCTGTATACAATGCGGCGGACGCTGGAGAGCGGGCCGATGATCACGTTGTCCTCCATAACAATAAAGGCGGCGGAGCTTTTGCACATGGAGGCTTCCTTCACCGCGCGCTGGGCGTTGCGGTGGGCGTCGATGACATTGCTGGCGCAGCCCCAGCCCACACAGATGGGGAAATCCAGCCCCGCTTCCAGAAATGTGGTGACGGGACAGGTGGTATACTGCTGGGTCAGCTCCTTCAAAACGGAGTTGTTGGCGGTAATTTCGTACCGATCGCTTTGTTCATAGATCAAAAACGGCATGCCGAACTGGCGGTTGCAGGCCTGAAGGCGGCTGCGGAGGGCCGTGCGCTGGGCGGCGGAAAGAGCCTGGGGGGAGAGAACCAGGCCGATACAGGCGGCGCTGCCGTGGATGGAGGAGGCGCCGAGCTGGACAATCAGCCCGCGGAAGGTCTCCTCCATGGACTCCGGGGCCGGCATCAGATATTGGTGGCGGATCTGGTTTTCGCGGAAGTAGCTGGCCATGGAGGCAAACCGGGTGACCAGCAGATCCACCTTGCCGCTGTCCCACAGAGCCTTGTAGTAGACCTGAAGGGGCCTGTACCAGTCCGCCGCGTCCACCCGGGCCCAGTCGATGGGGGCGGTGCCCAGAAGGGGCATGTCCTCCCGCTGAAAGATGGAGAAGAAGTCCACGGGAAATTCGGGGCGGTCGAAATAGACGCGGGAAAAGTCCAGGCCGGGGTGCTGAAAGGCCAGCTGGGCCACCAGCTTGTAATAGTCCCGGTCGGAGATGTTGAAGTAAGCGTGGGGAATATCGTCCACCCCGGGGAAGTGTTTCCGGATGAGATTATAGGGATAGGAGCCGCTGAACAGCACGGCGTCAAACTTGCCCGCGTTCTGCTCATAGAGGAACTTCAGGTGGTCGGGAGAACTGTATGGCAGATAGGTGACGTTGCTGTACCGGCGCATCTTTTCATCAATGCGCATGATCTGCCCCAGGGACTGTTCATTTGTGAAGATACCGATGGAATACATGTCCGTACCCCTTTAAACTGCTGTATTTGCTCTTTATTATAGCGAATAGGGGCGTGAAACGCAAGCCGGCTGTCAAAAGGGGGACGCTCCATGCTGCGGCTTTACGGCAAGGGCGGAAAAACGGCGGGGGAGGCGTGGGTATTTTCCATAAAAAACAAAGCGAAATTTCATCAAAACAGAAAAATATTCTTTCAATTAACGGTTTAGCTTGACAATATAAAGGGGGATGGAATACACTAGGTTTGGAATTTCCGAAACATGTCTTTAAATATTTGCAAAATAAAATAAATGTGTCTGAAAATAATCCCCTGCATTTAGGGAGAAAGGAGCGGATAGAAATGGAGCAAAAGAAGCAGCGGGCATTGTCGGCGATTGAGGAGCGCCGGGAGCAGCTGTGCGGACTGAGCGATGCACTTTGGGAGCACCCGGAGGTTGGCTTCCATGAGAATTTTGCCGCCCAGGCGTTTTGCCGGGCGCTGGAGCAGGAGGGGTTCCGGGTAGAGCGGGACTTGGCCGGCATCAAGACGGCCTTTTCCGGAACCTTTGGAGAGGGCGGCCCGGTGATTGGTTTTCTGGGGGAGTTTGACGCCCTTCCGGGACTGAGCCAGGAGGCGGGCGCAGCGGAGCAGAAGGCGATCGAGGAGGGCGCCCCGGGCCACGGCTGCGGACATAACCTGCTGGGCGTGGGCTCAATGGCGGCGGCCATTGGGGTGAAGCAGTATCTGCAGGAGAATCATCTGCCGGGCACGGTGAAATTTTTCGGATGTCCGGCGGAGGAGGGCGGATCGGGCAAGGGCTTTATGGCCCGGGCCGGTGTGTTCCAGGGGGTTGATATTGCGTTCAGCTGGCACCCGGGCGAGGTAAACAGCGTATCTACAGAGAGCACCATGGCCAACTATCAGATCAGCTACCGCTTTCACGGGATCTCCGCCCACGCCGCCATGTCGCCCGAGCTGGGGCGCAGCGCCCTGGACGCGCTGGAGCTGATGAACGTGGGGGTGCAGTTCCTGCGGGAGCATGTTCCCAGCGAGACCCGGATCCACTATGCCATCACGGATACCGGCGGGCCGGCGCCGGGAACGGTTCAGTCCCATGCGGAGGCCATTTATCTGCTGCGCGCCGTTCAGCTGCCCCAGGTCAAGGAGCTGTACGAGCGGGTCAATAAAATCGCCCAGGGCGCGGCCCTGATGACAGAGACCACGGTGGAGACCACGTTTATCAAGGCGTGCTCCAACGTCATCATCAATACAGAGCTGAATCGCGTCATGCAGCGCAACCTGCTGGAGGTCCCGCCGGCTGACTTTGACGAGGCCGACTTGCAGCAGGCCAGGCGGCTCCGGGCCACGGTGGCCCAGAAGAGCTCCTATTTTGATTCCCTGGCGGCCGATATTACCGATCCGGAGGTGTGCGCGCAGCTGGAGCGGGAGGCGGACGCGCCCATCCACCGCATGGTCATGCCGCTGGCGCAGGAGCGGCAGGGCTTTGTGTCCTCCGACGTGGGAGATGTAAGCTGGAACTGTCCGGTCTCTCAGATCAATGCGTCCACCATGCCGGCCGGCACGCCGATGCACTCCTGGCAGATGGTGTCGGTGGGGAAATCGGCCATGGCGAAGAAAGGGATGCTGTACGCGGCAAAGGTCATGGCCGCCTCCGCCATAGACGCTTTGGAGGACCCGGAGATCGTCCGCCGGGCGAAGGAGGAGCTGCAGCGGCGCACGGGCGGACGGGCCTATGAATCCCCCATTCCGGAGGGAGTCAACCCGCGCATTCCTTAGTGTTGTCCCTGTTGCCGGACGGGTCATGGAGGCAGGGAAAAAAGAAACAAGTTGAGGAGGAAGAGAAATGACACAAGAGATGATAATCTGCTTCATAGTCTTTGTCGTAATGATCGTCTTATTCTTTACGAATAAGATTCCCATGTCCTTTACCGCCTTAGGGACGATGGTAGTGCTGGTTTTGTTTGGGTGTGTGGATGCCGGCACGGCGATCGGAACTTTTGGCAGCAATACGGTTATCACGATGGCTTCGATGTTTGTTGTGGCGGCGGGCCTGGGCCGCACACAGATGATCAATAAAATTACCAAGCTGCTGTACAACGTAACAGACGGCTCCTTCACCAAGATATTGGCCTCCTATGTGATCATCACCTGCATCCTTGGACAGTTTGTTCCCAGCATTGTGGCCCTGTTTGCACTGGTCCATCCCCTGGCCCAGAACATGTGCGACCGGATGAACATCAGCCCGTCCAAAATGATGTTCCCCATCGCCATTGCTTCCGTCTCCACCAGCTTTATCATTGAGCCCATCGGGCCCTATGCCGCCTGGTATGTGACGCAAAACGGCTATATGGAGGCTTACGGCTGGACGCAGACCCAGCTGAATATGTGGAACGAGACCCTGGTCTTCCTGCCGGTGGGGATTCTCACCGTGCTGATGGCGATTTTCATTGTGCCGCGCTTTCTGCCCGCGGAGCCGGAACGGGCGATTACCGAAATCGGCGGCCGGACCATGAAGGAGCAGGCCCCCTCAGCCCGGTGCGGGAGTTTTTGGGCTACGGCGTGTTTGTGGCGGTGATCATCGGCCTGATGATGGGCATTACCTCCTGGCAGGTCACGCTGGCCGGAGCCGTCGTCCTGGTGGCCTCCGGCGTGCTGACCGAGCGGGAGGCCATTGATAACCTGAACATGAGCACGGTGCTGCTGTACGTGGGCGTTTCCGTTCTGGGCTCGGCGCTGGCGGAGACGGGTGCTGCCGACCTGCTGGGGCAGGGGATTGCCAGCCTGCTCAGCGGCGTGACCAACGGCTATATCATTGGGTTTGTGTTCTATGTGGTGGGCTTCCTGATGACTTCCGTGCTGTATAACCGCGCGGTCAGCACGGTTCTGGTACCCATCGCTGTGATTACCTGCAGCTCCATTGGCTGTGACCCGCGCGGCCCCATCATTCTCTGCGCGCTGGCTACCATGTCCTCCCTGATTACGCCCATGGCCACCGCTGTGGTGCCCATGGCCATGAACGCCGGCGGATACAGCTCGAAGACAGTGCTGAAGGCAGGCATTATTCCCGGCGTGGTGCGGGGTGTTGTCGGAACCCTTATCGCCATGACCCTGTACCCCATTTAAAAGACAGTCATGACCCGTTGCCGCAAAGTATAAGCAAGGAGCCCCCGGTTTATGACCGGGGGCTCCTGAGACTGTCGAAAAAGCGGCTTGTCAATTTCAATCAATTGACAAGCCGCTTTTTCGAGAAAGGCTGCACGAAAGACAGTCCTCGATGTCGTCGTCACAAGCTGCGGATCGCTTGTATCCGTGTAAACCCGGATACTCGTTCCCTCCGCTGCTCCTCCTCTCCCACGAAAACCACAGTTTCCCTTGCGCCCCCAGGGAAACCGTGGTTTTTGTGGGGGCCCAGGAAAAAGTCGGACTGTCTTTCGTGAGAGGTGTCATTTCCGACGTACACGCCGCCGGAAATGACCGGATTCAATTTGATTCCTGCGGGAGGGCTTTTTCGACAAGCTGAGGCGCCCCCGGTTTATGACCGGGGGCGCCTCAGCTTGTCTGGAAATATAAAACAGAGGTGCAGCGAGTATCAGAACTTAGAAGGGGCCGTAGCCTGTCACGGTGGCGTAGGTCAGGAAACCGAAGGCGACCAGGCACCACAGGCAGAACAGGGGCAGAAGCCACTTAAACCACTTGGGGTAGGCGATGCCGCACATGGCGCCGGCAACCAGAATCTCGCCGGAGGTGGGGCCGATGAGGTCGGTAAAGGTGGATCCCAGCTGGTAAGCCAGCACAGCGGTCTGACGGGTGACGCCCACCATGTCGGCCAGAGGCGCCATCAGCGGCATGGTGATGGCGGCCTGCCCGGAACCGGAGGGAACCACCAGGTTGAACAGGGTCTGAACCAGGAACATGCCGATGGCCAGCAGCGTGGAGGGCAGACCCAGCAGCAGGTTGGACAGGGCATAGATGATGGTATCGATGATCCCGGCGTCGGTCATCATGAGGACGACGGCGTTGGCCATGCCGATCATCATGCAGGGGGCCAGCATATTGGCGGCACCCTTCAGGAAATCGTCGCAGATCCGGCTGGGGCGGGAGCCGCCCAGCAGACCGGCCACCACGCCGGCAGTCAGGAAGACCGCGGCCAGCTCGTCAATATAGTAGCCGTGGACCAGAACCCCATAGATGGTCCAGAGGATCGCCAGCAGCAGAACCACCAGAACCAGCTTCTGCCGGCCGGTCAAAGGTGCGATATTTTCCACGTCCAGAACATACTTTTTGGCGTTTTCCAGGTCCGCGGTGCGGCAGGGACTCTTCTCGGGGTGCTTCTTTACGCGGTTGGCGTGCCACATGACATAGGCCATGCTGACCAGCAGCAGGGCCACAAACAGGACCAGGCGCAGCGTCATGCCGGAGAACATGGGCAGACCGGCAATGCTCTGGGCCACGCCCACGGTAAAGGCGTTGGTGGCGGCGCCGCCGTAGCCTGCGGCGACCGATCCGAACACAATGCCCATGGCCGTCATGGAGTCAAAGCCCATGGACAGGCTGACCGCGAGAATAAGGGGCACAAAGGCCAGAAATTCCTCAAAATTGGCGCAGAAGCAGGACATCAGGCCGAACACGGTCATCAGCACGGGGATCATGATCAGCTCTTTTCCCCGGGTGGCCCGCACCACGTTGGCCAGTCCAGCGTTGATTGCCCCGGTGCCGTCCATGATGGCGAACATGCCGCCGATGATCAGAAGGAAGGCGATGATGTAGGAGGCGTTTTGAATGCCCAGGGTCAGAGACATCATCAGATCAAAAAAGCCAATGGGATTTTGTTCTGTGTACTGGAAGCTGCCCGGTACCACGATGTCCCGATCAACTGCCGCATCATAAACGCGCTCAAAGGAGCCGGCGGGTACGAGATAGGATGCAATCACGACGATGATCATGACCACAACCAGGAAGAGCATCGGGTTGATGCCTTCCAATGATTTCTTCTTCTTTTTTTCGTTTGACATGTCGATTACTCCTTTTTTTCAATTCTCCCCTTTATATATTGCCGTTCACTTCAGACCTTTCTGCGCTGCACTCTGCCTGGGCTGCGGCCTTAATGAATTGCCGACAAAATATGACACATCAATTGATATACCTTCCGCGCAGACGAGATTTGGAGCATCTCGCTGGGGGAATGAAAATTCCAGCAGTTGGGGCCGATGGCAATGGCATCGATATCGGGCTTGCCTTCGGTAAGGAAGCCAACCTCCAGCCCGGCGTGAACCGTCAGATGCTCCGGCTCCTGCCCGAACAGCTCCCGATAGGCCTGGTCCGCAATGTCCCGGAAGGAGGACTCGGCCCGGAACTCCCAGGAGGGATAGGCCTTGTCCGTTACGCACTGGCCGCCCAGAACCTTGGCCAGGCGGCAGATGCGCTGATAGAGGTAGTTGCCCACACTGGCCTGGGCGGAGCGGATTTCAAATACCAGCCGCAGCTGCCCCTCCTCCAGATAAAATTCCCCCATGTTGTCGGAAGAATCCACCAGGCCCAGCAGCGCCTCGTTCATCTGATAGATGCCGTCCGGAGCCAGCAGAGCCGCGGTAATGACAGGGCCGGCCTCTGCACACCAGCCGGGGGCCGGGGCCTGGGCGAGGGTCAGACGGAGCTGGGCGCCGGTGATGGGGAACTCCCGGCGCATGACAGCCTCCTGCTCCTGCACCGCCTGCTCCACAGCCTTTTCCTGATCTGCGGGGAAGCAAACCACCGCATGGGCGTCCCGGGGAATGGCCAGCCGGAAGCTGCCGCCGGCCACGGGGCCCAGCCGGAAGGGGATCCCCTGTTCCTCCAGAGCCAGAAGGGTCCGCATCAGAAGGGTGGTGGCGTTGCCGTGTCCGCGGTGGATGTCCTCGCCGGAGTGCCCGCCGTGAAGGCCGGAGATCGTCAGCGTCCGGGCCACCCAGCCCGCGGGCACTGGGGCGGAGGATACCGGCACGGTGAGCTCCACGGCCTGGCCGCCGCAGCTGCCGCAGAGGATCTGCTTTTCATCCGCGTGGTCCAGATTGATGAGATAAGAGGCCCGGACCTGGCTGACATCAAAGCCGCACGAGCCGGAGAAGTCCTCCTCCTCGGCGGTGGTGAACAGTACCTCCAGCTGGGGGTGGGCCAGCTTTGGGTCGGTCAGAGCGGCCATGGCAAAGGCCACACCGATTCCGTCGTCTGCGCCCAGCGTGGTCCGTCCGCCGGTGGTGATCCGATCCCCCTCGATCTGCCACTGGATGGGGTCGCGGTCAAAGTCGTGCTCTACATGGGGCGCCTTTTCACACACCATGTCCATGTGGGCCTGAAGCATGACGCAGGGGGCAGCTTCATACCCGGGGGACGCCGGCTTGCGGATGAAAATATTCTTGGCCGCATCCTGCTTCACGTCCAGCCCGTTGTCCTGAGCCCAATGAAGCAGATAGTCGCTGATCTGACCCTCACGCAGGCTGGGGCGCGGAATCTGGCACAGCTGATGGAAATAGCGGAATACCGGTTCTTGCAGGAGCGTTTCCTGTTCGGCAGTCATTGTGCTGACCTCCTTCTGTGTGGTGTTCTTTTTGATAAGAAATTATCAAGGTTAAAATCTAATCGTGATTATATTTTATCCTATTTAATTTGTCAATAGTTTTTTGAAAAATTCGCTTATTTTGTTAAGCAAATCAGACAAAAAAGAAAAACGGGAGAGCCGGCTGAAATGCTCTCCCTGTGTGCTCCATTCCACCGGAGACGAGGTGTGCCGCGCTATGACCGGGCAGCGTCCAGCAGGTATTCAAAAAGCTGGTTGAATTTTTGCTCGTGGGCCTCCGGGTCAAAGTGCTCGCCGCCCAGGGAGGCCTCGTAAATAAAATTTTGATGAACTGCAATGACCAGAGACAGAGTTGTATCGGCCTTGTCCGCGTCCATATCCCCCTCCTGAACCATTTTGTCAATGGTAATGTGATCCCGCTCCCACATGCTGCCGCTGACCAGCATGCTCTTCATCCGCTCGCTGAAGTTATCCAGCTCTCCCGGGAACAGCTCGTGGTAGTAAAGGTGGAGCACCGCCCCGAGCTTATAGCTGTATTTTCCAAAGAACATGTTGTGATAGATGTCCGGAAAGCGGAAGGCATAGTGGTTGAAGCAGCGGTAAATGGTGCGGTATTGATCGATGGCCCGCATGTCCGGCCGAAGCTCCTTTTCCAGCTTTGCCACGTATTCCCGCAGATAGCAGACAGAGCCGAAGAGGGTCAGCTCCTCCAGGTCGTTGAAGTAGTTATAGATGGTGGCGCTGTTATACCCCGCCTCGCCGGCGATCTTCCGGATGGAAAGGCCGTCCAGCCCCTCGGAGCGGATCAGCTTCTCTGTGGCCTCGATAAAATAGGTCATGATGCGTTTGCGCTTGACCGTCAGGGTATTTTCCAGAACCTTGTCCGTCTGTTCCATATGATCATCTCCTTGTTTCAGTCCAGTTTCTTAAAAATATACGTTGACAAAAGGTGGGGGTATTTATTATAATAATCATGATTATAAAATAATCAAGATTTATTTATCAATTAACAAGGGGGAGTCGCTGTGTTCAAACAAATCAAACTGTCAGGCAGCGTGCTGGTCTTTTTGGGCGCGGTGTTCTGGAGCCTGAATTCTCCGCTGGTGAAATATCTGACGCTGAATGCCTTTTTAATCTGCGGCCTGCGCTCTGTCATCGCCGCTGCGGCCCTGTCTCCCATGATCCGGCCCAGGCAGCTGAATTGGGGGGGCTGGATGGCGGTATATGTGTGTTCCTATGCCGGGCTTTGCATCAGTCTGATTTTTTCTTTGTCTCAGACGGCGGCCCCCATCGCCATCGGGATGCAGTACACGGCGGTTGTCTGGCTGTTCCTGGTCAGGCTGCTGCGGACAAAGCGGTTTGACCGCAGGGCGTTTGTGCCGGTGTGCGTGATTGTGGCGGGCGTGGTGTGCTTTATGTGCTCCGGGGGGAGCGGCGCCAATCAACTGGGCAACCTTGTGGCCCTGAGCGAGGGTATCTTCTTCGCGCTGACGACCGTCAGCTCCCAAAAGGCCGCCGGAACCAACCCCGTGGGCCTGACCGCAGTGGCCAATCTGTTTACCGGCATTCTGGTCTTCCTGCTCTTCCCCGGCACCCTGGCCGGTATTCCCGCCATGTCCCTTCAGGAGTGGGGGATTATGCTCATCCTGGGCGTGGTCCAGGTGGGAGGCGGCTACGCCCTGTATAACATGGGCGTGCAGAAGGTGCCCGCCCAAAAGGCGTCTATCATTGCCCTGTGGGAGATGATTCTCGGCCCGGTCTGGGTGGCTGTTTTCCTGAAGGAATATCCCAGTCCTCATGTTCTGACCGGGTTTGTGATTATTCTGGCGGGTATGGTATTGGACACGCTGCTCAACAGCCCCAAGCCGCCGGAAACGGTTCAGTCCCATGCCGCCTGACGGAGGGAACTTCTGTATTGTATCACAAAGGGCGGACAGGGGACAACCCCGCAGGCCCTGACAGGAAAATACCGGAGAGAAACAGCCGCTGCCGCTCAGCTTGGGAAAAGCTGAGCGGCAGCGGCTGATTTTTACGCTATTCCTTGCGGAATCGCGCGGAGACGGAGCATCTCCGGCGCCCGGACGGGCCCGGGTTACGACAGGACGGCCTCCAGCGCAACCCAGCCGTTCTTCTCCCGTCGGCGGGTGACCCGCAGGCCGTTCCGGGCCAGGGCATCCGCCACCTCCTGTGCGCGGGTGTCGATGATGCCGGAGCACAAGAACAGGCCGTCCCGGTCCAGAAGCTCCGGGACACGGGCGGACAGGGGGATGATTACGTCGGCCACAATGTTGGCCAGCACCAGATGATAGCGGGTCTGGGCCAGCTCCCGGACCAGGGCGGCGTCGGAAATCACATCCCCGGCCCGCACCAGATACCGGTCCTTCCCAATGCCGTTGAGGGCGGCATTTTCATAGGCCACATCCACGGCCTTGGGGTCAATATCCACCGCCGCGGCCTGACTGGCCCCCAGCACCAGGGCGGCAATGGACAAAATGCCGCTGCCGCAGCCCAAATCCAGCACCGGCAGGCCGGGCGCGGTGTGCTCCTCCACCCCCTCCAGGCAGAGCTGGGTGGAGGCGTGGGAGCCGGTGCCGAAGGTGAGCCCCGGGTTGAGGTAGAGGGGCACGCGCCCCGCCGGGACGGGCTCCTCCCGCTCCCACTGGGGCACCACATACAGCCGCTGTCCCACCGGCAGGGGCTTGTAGTACTTCTGCCAGCTGTAGGCCCAGTCGCTGTCAGTGAGGGGGGTGACGGTGTATTCCCAGCCCAGCCCCCGGGTATAGCGATCCAGCTGGGCGCGGCCGTCGGCGTCGTCGGTGACATAGAACTTGACCCGGGTGACACCCTTCATCCGGTCCAGCAGCTCCTGGTCCACATAGTCCCAGTACTGGCGGTTCTGCTCCAGAAAGTTCAGAAAATCCCCCTCGTCCTCAATGACCAGGGCGTCCATGCCGGCGGCAGCCAGCCGGGCGGTGACCTCGTCCAGCTTATCCGGGACAGTGTTGACAGTGACCTCCAGCCATTTGACTTCCTCCATGGTGTTCTTTCCTCCTTGATAAAACCGGGCGCGGCTCACCGCTCAATGCCCACATAGAACAAAGCCAGCGTGCCCGGGCCGGAGTGGGCGCCGATGACGGGGCCCACGTAGTTGAGATACACGTCCTTGACGCCGAAGCGGTCCCTGACCATCTGGGCCACCATCTGGGCGTCCTCCAGACAGTCGCCGTGGCTGATAAAGACGGTCTGATCGCCGGGGTCGATGGCGGTCTGCTCCATCTTGTCCACCAGCGCCTTGAGCGAGGCGGCGCGGCCCCGGGCCTTGCCGATGTTGATCAGGCGCCCCTCGTTGTCCACATGGAGCACCGGCTTGATCTTCAGCATGGAGCCCACCACGGCGGTGGTGGCGGAGATGCGGCCGCCCCGCTTGAGGAAGTGCAGGTCATCCACCGTGAACTGGTGGCACAGCTTCAGCTTGTTGGCCTCTGCCCAGTCCCGAACCTCCTCGATGGACTTGCCCTGGGCGCGCTGCTGGGCGGCCAGATAAACAAGCAGCCCCTGCCCCAGAGAGGCACACAGAGTATCCACGGTGTACAGCTTTCGATCCGGGTATTTTTCCCGGAGATCCTCCACGGCAATTACAGAGGAGCTGTATGTGGCGGACAGGCCGGAGGAGAAGGCCAGCACCAGGACGTCGCGCCCCTCCTGCAGCAGGGGCTCCAGCGCCTCGGTGTACTGGGCCACATTGACGGCGGAGGTGGTGGCCACCTCGCCGGCACGGAGCATCTCATAAAAGGCATGGGGCTCCATCTCCCGGTTGTCGGGGTAGTTGTGATATACATGGTCCTGAATGGTGAAGCTCAGGGGCAGAACACGCACGTCCAGCTGCTGGACCAGATCGGCCCCCAGATCGGCGGAGGAATCTGTCAGGATAACGAAATCGGACATAGACATAGCGGTCACTCCTCTTCTTTATGATTCATGGAATTTAGGGCTCCTTGCCCCGGCGGGGCTTGCGGGCCTCATGCTGGGACGGCTGAAGGATATCCAGAATGCGGGCACAGGCCAGCTGACAGGCATAGCTGCGCAGGGCCAGGTCCAGGGCGATACGGGGAAGATCCGTCTGCTGGGCATGGGCGTCAATTGTGCCGGCAGTGTCGGACAAAGCCCGATCCAGGGTCCGGCAGAAATAGTCATACAGCTCCTGGGGAGGTTTCCCGGTGGACTGGCCGGCGGAGAGCAGGATGCCGATGTCCCGGACGGACAGCACCTTTTTCAGCGCCGACACCGCAGTGAGATAACCCAGGTGGATGGGGCCGTACCGCTTGCCGTCGGCCCGGGGGACCAGGCCGTCCTTGATGTAGTTGTTGACCATGGCGGAGGTCAGTGCCTCGTTTTCGTCAAAGTGAATCAGCTGCCGGGGCATGTAGGAGATCAACTGGTCCATGTACAAAGCGATATCGGGCAGGTTCTCCCACGCTGCGGGGCGCTCCTGCTCCATGCGGGATTTCAGATCCAGCAGTTCATCCATAGCGGAGCCTCCTTTTTTGTATCATTATCAATATGCTATCACGTTATAACCAAAATTGCAAAGGGTTTTCTCAAAAAAGCTTACCTGCGCTCCATTCTGCGGCGCAGCCGCTCCAAAGCGCTTTTGTGGTCGGTGGAGCGCATCTTGGGGAAGGCGCGCAGCAGACGCCGCTGCCCGAAGGCCTCCTTGTCCAGCAGGGTCTGGAGGCTGTTTTTCCACTCCTCCAGCTGGCCGTGGAGCGCGGAGCGGGCGGCCGCGCTGCGCTGGCTCAGATCGTCCTTCAGCTGGTCCAGCTCGTCCCGGCGCTGGGCCATGTCGTCGGCCCAGCCGTCCAGTACCTCCCGCAGGTCGGCTCCCTTTTCCGCGGCATCCAGCACCCGGTCAGCCAGATTTTCCCCCAGATCGTTGGAGGCGGAGCGGATTTTGGCGGCCAGCTCGTCAATCTGGCCCAGCCTGCGGTTGATTTTGGCGATGGTGCGCACCGTGGCCGTCAGATCCGCCGCCATACTGGCGCCGAACAGGGCCAGCAGCACCCAGCCCAGGGTGCGGGGGATGAAGCCGATGAGCAGCAGCACGGAGGGGTGAAGAATTTTCACCGCAAACAGGCAGGCCAGCCCCCATCCCACGGAGAAGCGCAGGCAGATATAGCCCCCCAGATTGAAGGGCTCGTCAGAGTAATCCCACCACCGCTGGTAAAAGAGCTTTTCCAGCAGAAGACCGGTGAGGTATTCCAGCAGGGACGTGAGCGCCATGGACCCCAGAAACAGCAGGAGCAGGTGATCACGCAAAGGCTCCAGAGCAGTGAGGACAACCAGCGCTCCAAAGCCGTAGATAGGACACACCGGCCCGTTGAGAAAGCCCCGGTTGACGAATGTTCCGGTTTTCAGGGCTACGAAGCAGACCTCGGTGCACCAGCCCAGGAAGGCATAGATAAAAAAGAACCACAGAAGATAATACACAAACAGGCTCCTCTCCGAAAAGCAGGGACGGGACAGCTGGCGTGGACACATTAGTATACCGCATTCGGGGGAAAATGTCCACCCAAACAGGCGGGCGGGGCAGAAAAGGCAGCGGGCGCCTTGGACCGGCCTTGACAGAGCAGGGCGGGGATTGTATGCTGAAAAAGAAAAATGGACCCGGCGCCGGGTTTGGGAGCGAAGAAAAGCAAGGGAGCGGGCGGAACTATGAAAAGGCTTGTCATCGGCATACTGGCCCACGTGGACGCGGGCAAGACCACCCTGTCCGAAGGGCTTTTATACCGGGGCGGGGCCCTGCGGACGCTGGGCCGGGTGGACCACAAGGACGCGTTCCTGGATACCGATGGGCTGGAGCGGGAGCGGGGCATTACGATTTTTGCCAAGCAGGCGGTGCTCACCCGGGGGGAGACGCAGCTGTATCTGCTGGATACCCCGGGGCACGTGGACTTCTCCGCCGAGATGGAGCGCACCCTGCAGGTGCTGGACTATGCCATTCTGGTCATCAGCGGCACCGACGGGGTGCAGAGCCACACCCGCACCCTGTGGAAGCTGCTGGAGCGGCGGCACATCCCGGTGTTCCTGTTTGTCAACAAGATGGACCTGGCCGGGGCGGACCGGGGGGCGCTGCTGGAGCAGCTGCAGCGGGAGCTGGACGGCGGCTGCGTGGATTTCGGAGCGGCGGAGCACCGGAATGAGGGGCTGGCCCTGTGCTCGGAGGAGGCCCTGGAGCAGTTCCTGGAGACCGGGGAGGTGCAGGAGGACACGGCGGCGGACCTGATCCGGAAGCGGAAGGTGTTCCCCTGCTGGTTCGGCTCGGCGCTGAAGCTGGACGGGGTGGACAGCTTTCTGGACGGCCTGGACCGCTATACCCGCCAGCCCGGCTACCCCGCGGCGTTTGCCGCCCGGGTGTTCAAGATCTCCCGGGATCCCCAGGGAGCCCGCCTGACCTGGATGAAGATCACCGGGGGCAGCCTGCGCGCCAAGGCCGTGCTGTCCGGCGGGGCCGGGGAGACGGCCTGGCAGGAGAAGGCGGACCAGCTGCGGCTGTATTCCGGGGAGCGGTTCCAGCCCCTTTCAGAGGCTCCGGCCGGGACGGTGTGCGCCGTCACCGGTCTGACGCAAACCCGCCCCGGAGAGGGGCTGGGGGCCGAGCCGGCGGGGGAGGAGAGCGGCCTGGAGCCGGTGCTCACCTATCAGCTGCTGCTGCCGGCGGGGACAGACCCCTATACGGTGCTGCCCAAGCTGCGCCAGCTGGAGGAGGAGGACCCCCTGCTGCGGGTGACCTGGGACAAGCACCTGGGCGAGATCCATGTGCGCCTGATGGGACAGGTGCAGCTGGAGGTGCTCCGCCGGCTGCTGCTGGACCGGTTCGGCCTGGAGGCGGACTTTGGGGCGGGCAGCGTGGTCTATAAGGAGACCATCGCCGGCCCGGTGGAGGGAATTGGCCACTTCGAGCCCCTGCGCCACTATGCCGAGGTGCACCTGCTGCTGGAGCCCGGGCCCCGGGGCAGCGGCGTGCAGGTGGACTCGGTGTGCTCCACCGACCAGCTGGATCTGAACTGGCAGCGGCTGATTCTGACCCATCTGCTGGAGCGGGAGCACCCCGGCGTGCTCACCGGCTCCCCCCTCACCGATGTCAAGATCACCCTGGCGGCTGGCCGGGCCCACCTGAAGCATACCGAGGGCGGGGATTTCCGCCAGGCCACCTACCGGGCGGTGCGCCAGGGGCTGATGCAGGCGGAGACCATTTTGCTGGAGCCCTGCTATGATATCCGGCTGCGGGTCCCGCCGGAGTGTGTGGGCCGGGCCATGACGGACCTGCAGGCCATGGGCGGGACGGTGGAGACCCCGGAGCCGGAGGGGGACATGACCCTTCTGTCCGGCTGGGCCCCGGTGGCCAAAATGGGGGACTACTGGCAGCAGGTGACCGCCTATACCCGGGGGCGGGGGCAGCTGAATTGCACCCTGCGGGGGTATGAGCCCTGTGCGGAGCAGGAGGCGGTGGCCGCCGCCATCGGCTATGACCCGGAGCGGGACGAGGAGAACCCCACCGGTTCGGTGTTCTGCCAGCACGGCGGGGGATTCTATGTCCCCTGGGACCAGGTGCGGGAGCACATGCACGTGGACAGCGGCCTGCGCCTGGAAGAGCAGGGGGAGGAGGAGCCCGCCGCCCCCGCCGGAGGACAGATGGAGCGCCGGGGCCCCTCGCTGGAGCAGGACAAGGAGCTCCAGGCCCTCTTCGAGCGCACCTACGGCAAGGTGGAGCGCCGGGCCTTTCAGCCCCAGAAGAAGCCGGCCCGCACGGAGTTGAGCGAGAAGTACTCCATCCGGGAGCAGAAGACCGGGCCGGAGTACCTGCTGGTGGACGGGTACAACATCATCTTCGCCTGGGAGGAGCTGGAGGCGGTGGCCCGGACAGATGTGGCGGCCGCCCGGGCCATGCTGCTGGATATTCTGGCCAACTATCAGGGCTATCGCAAGTGCGTGGTGATTCTGGTATTCGACGCCTACAAGGTGAAGGGGAACCCGGGCTCAGTGGAAAAGATCCACAACGTCTATGTGGTATACACCAAGGAGGCGGAAACTGCCGACTCCTACATCGAAAAGGCCACCTACGATTTGAGCCGGGAGCACCGGGTGCGGGTGGCCACCTCGGACGGGCTGGAGCAGCTGATCATCCTGGGACACGGGGCGCTGCGGCTGTCCGCCCGGGCCTTTAAGGCGGAGGTGGAGCAGGCCCAGGGGGAGATTGCCCAGCTGATTCAGCGGCACAACAGCCGCAGCCGGGAGACGGACAAGCTGGGCCGCCGGGCCAGCATCCAGAAGCGGGATGGGGCCAAAAAGCCAAAAGGACCGCCCGCCTCCGGCGGGAGGGAGCCCCCCGGCAAACGATAGCGGGACAATCAAATTACGCCCCCAAAGCCCGGAACAGCGGGGCTTTGGGGGCGTTGGTGCGCACAGGGGCAGGATCAGTCCAGCCCCTCCAGACCGAACAGCTCGGCGGGGAGGACGTCGGACAGCTCCACCATCAGGGGGGACAGGCCGCCGTCCCGGCAGGGAGGCGGGGTCTGGACGGACACCCGGGGCTCTGGCCGGCCGGCGGGCAGGGAGACCAGCACGGAGGGGGCGCCGCCGCCCCACTCCACCAGCAGCGTGCCCTGGTGCAGGGAGACGATATGCCGGGCAATGGGGAGCCCCAGGCCGGCGCCCTGCCCCGGCAGGGGCAGATTCTGGTCGCTGTCCTGCTGGAGCATGGAGGCCAGCTCCCGCTCCCCGAGCGGGGCGCCGCTGTCGGAACAGACAAGCAGGGCGCGGTTCCCCAGCCGGCGCAGCTGGAGCACGATGCGGCCGCCCGGGGCGGCCCGGACCGAGTTGGAAATCAGCTCTAAAAGCAGCTTCTGGAGCAGCTGGGGATCGCCGGAGATCAACACAGAGAGGGTGTCGCTCTCGTAGGCAAGCTGGGTTCCGGTGCGGGCCAGCAGGCCGCCGGCGTCCTGGGCCAGCTGGCGGCACAGCCCGGCCAGGTCCATGGTCACCGGGCGGAAGGGGACCCCCTCCTGCGCGGCGCTGGCGCGCATATAGTCCAGATTGCTGACCAGCCGGAACATCCGGTGAAAGCTCTTGCTCAGCCCGGTGCCGTCCAGCGGGCGGCGCTCCCCGCCGGTCTGGGGGGCGATCTGCCCCATCAGCTCCCCTAAAAAGGCCCGCATCTGCCGCAGAGCGCCGTCCAGCTGCAGATCCGTGAGGGCGGACTGGGGGGCGGGGCGGAATAAAATCAGCTGCTCCGACGCTGAGACGGTGCGGCTGAAGGTATAGCAGCTCAGCTGGGTGGAAAAGATACCCGCCCCCGACGGCGAGGAGGCGGGCAGGGCCAGACAGTCGGGCAGGGGGGCGCCGGGCTGGAGCTGGGGCAGATAATGCCGGGCCATGGGATTGCAGTCGGCCACCAGGCCCCCGCTGACCTGAATAAGCCCCTCCGGGAAGCTGTCCCAGAGCAGGCGGTTTATCTCGCGCATAAGTCCCTCCGGCCGGGGAATCCCGGCACTGATTGACAGATTGAAAATTTGGCGCCGTTATCTTGTGTTGGATACCGGAGCGCCATAACAAAGCCCAGTATATCAAAAATTCCCAGCCCGCTCAATAGCAGGAACGAAAATTGTCGAACGGTGGGACGGAAAAAATTTCGGGCAGGAACAGGGGAAAGAGCGGAAAGGTGGGAAAACTTTCGCTGAGTGCAGAATTTCCTTGCTGTATGGCTAATTTTTCAGGAAAAAAATTTCCAAATCTATATAAAAATACACTATCAAAAAAAGAAAAAAAAGGGTATAATAAAAGCCGTATACAACCACAGTTTCCAGCCGTATTTTATGGAAGAAGGAGAGTTCAATATGAGCATCAAAGTTGGCATCAATGGGTTTGGCCGGATCGGCCGCATGGTGTTCCGCGCCAGCCTGAACCACCCCGAGATCGAGATCGTTGGCATCAACGACCTGTGCCCCGCCGACTATCTGGCTTATATGCTGAAGTATGATACTATGCACGGCCAGTTCGCCGGCGAGGTGAGCAGCGACGACAAGGGCATCGTGGTCAACGGCAAGTCCATCCCGGTCTATGCCGAGCGTGACCCGGCCAACATTCCCTGGGGCCAGCTGGGCGCGGAGTATGTGGTGGAGTCCACCGGCCTGTTCCTGACCAAGGAGAAGGCTCAGGCTCACCTGAAGGCCGGCGCCAAGAAGGTCGTTATGTCCGCCCCCTCCAAGGACGACACCCCCATGTTCGTGATGGGCGTCAACCAGGACAAGTACACCTCCGACATGGACTTTGTCTCCAACGCCTCCTGCACCACCAACTGCCTGGCTCCCATCGCCAAGGTGCTCAATGACAACTGGGGCATCACCGAGGGCCTGATGACCACCGTGCACTCCACCACTGCCACCCAGAAGACCGTGGACGGTGTGTCCATGAAGGACTGGCGCGGCGGCCGCGCTGCCTCCGGCAACATCATCCCCTCCTCCACCGGCGCCGCCAAGGCCGTGGGCAAGGTTATCCCCGAGCTGAACGGCAAGCTGACCGGTATGTCCATGCGTGTTCCCACCCTGGACGTGTCCGTTGTTGACCTGACCGTCAACCTGGAGAAGCCCGCCAAGTACGAGGAGATCTGCGCCGCCATGAAGGCCGCCTCCGAGGGCGAGCTGAAGGGCATCCTGGGCTACACCGACGAGGCCGTTGTGTCCTCCGACTTCCTGGGCGACACCCGCACCTCCATCTTCGACGCCGACGCCGGCATCGCCTTGACCGACACCTTCGTGAAGGTCGTGTCCTGGTACGACAACGAGATCGGCTACTCCAACAAGGTGCTGGAGTTGATCAAGCACATGTACTCTGTGGATCACAAGTAAGCTGCTGAAAAAGCCAAAATCCAGACGGCCTCCGCTCTTCAGGCGGGGGCCGTTCCTTTTTGGGAAAAGCCCTTCCGCGGAGGCGTGCGCCCGCCGGCGGGGCGTATTTTGTCAGACGCCTGATTGCAAAAGCATCTGCCGGGCGGCGCTTAATAAAATTTGTCTTATATGACAATTCAAATTACTTTTTTGCTTGCGGCACATGTATTTTTATGGTATACTATGGCCGCTTTCAGAGCAGAGTAGGATTCTGCGCGTGATGATACCAGATATCCAGTGCCAGCCGAATGGGGAGTTGTCGGCAGGACGAATAGCCGCGTGCTAACGGTGCAGAATCCGCATCCCATTGCTACATAACAAGAAGAAGTGACACCGTGCAGCGCCTCCTTTTTATGTAGCCCGTCTTACATAAAAAGGGGGTTTTTTGTATGCTGATGACAGGCTAGCGCAAGTTCCGATACGGACAATAAAAACAAAGTAAGATTGAATTTACGATCGGAGGGCAATCTGCCATGAATGCAAACGCTGCAAAAGTTTCTGTCAACGCGAAAAAAATCGCCACAATCGGTATGCTCCTGGCGCTTCAGGTTATTGCAGGCCGTTTCTTTTCCATTAAGCTGGAGCTGGTCACCATCGGTTTCATTTTCCTGCCCCTCTCCCTCACCGGCGCCCTGTTCGGCCCCATCTGGGGCGGGGTGGCCGGCGTGCTGGGGGATTTCCTCATCGCGGTAACGGGCTCCTTTGGGTATTTTCCGCCCATGGCCACCACGGCTTTCCTCAGCGGCCTGATTTACGGTCTGTTTTTGTACCGCAAGCCCCTGACCACCAAGCGCATCATCCTGTGTGTGCTGGTGGAGAGCCTGGTGTGCAGCGTTCTGCTGCAGACCTACTGGCTGACCATGCTGACCGGAAAGGGCTACTGGGTGCTGATGCCCACCCGGCTGATTCAGAACCTGATGGTCGCCCCGGTGAGCATTGTGTGTATGCGGCTGATCCTGCCCCGGGTTGTGTCCGCCGTGAACGCACTGTACGGCGGCGCGGCCAGCGCGGCCCAGAAATAATCAGGAAGGCGGGGCGCATCGGAACATGGAACTGGAAGAATTTCGCAGGGCGTTTCAGCAGACCACAGACAACGGGATCTTTTTTGACAATGCCTCCATGGGGCCGGTGGCCCCGGCCGTGACCCAGGCCATGGCGGCGTGCATGCAGCTGCGCCAGGCCATGCCTATGAAGTATTACCAGTACGCCCAGCAGGTGTTTCCGGAGTGCCGCGCCCGGCTGGCCCGGCTCATCGGCGGGCAGCCGGAGGAGATCGCCTTTACGGAAAACGTCACCTACGGCATCAACTCCGCCGCCGGCGCCCTGCCCCTGGAGCCGGGGGACAACGTGATCCTGTGTGACCGGGAGTTCGCCTCCAACGTCTACCCCTGGCTGCGCCTGGAGCGCAGCCGCGGGGTGGAGGCCCGGATGGTCCCCAACGACGGGGGCGGGCTGACCGTGGGGCTGCTGGAGCGGTATGCGGACCGGCGCACCCGGGCGGTGTCGGTGAGCAGCGTGGAGTTTTCCGACGGATATACCGCCGATCTGGAGGCGATCGGGGCGTGGTGCCGGGCGCGGGGCATCTATCTGGTGGTGGACTGCGCCCAGTCTCTGGGCGTGATGCCCATGGACGTGCGGCGGTATCAGATTGACTTTTTGGCGGGCCTGGCCTCCAAGTGGCTGCTGGGCCCCTTCTCCACCGGATTTCTCTATGTCCGCCGGGAGCTGATCGGCCGGCTGCTGCCGCCCTTTGTGGGGGCGGACAGCGTGAAGGGGGACGTGGACTCCGTGGCGTACCGGCTGGATTTGAAGGACGACGCCTCCCGGTTTGAGGGCGGGCTGCCCAATGCGCCGGGGATTGCGGGGCTGAATGCCTCCCTGGCCCTGATGGAGGAGGTGGGCTTTGACCGCATCCACCAGCAGGCCTGGCAGGTGAGCGGGTATTTGATTTGCGGCCTTCAGAGGTTGGGGGCGCAGCTGGCCCCCTGCGCCCTGTCCGACCGGACCCGATCCACCATAGTCTCCTTCCAGGCCCCGGAGCTGGAGCGGACCTATCGCTTCCTGCGGGAGAACCGGATTGCCTGCTCCATGCGGTGCGGCTATATCCGGATGGGGATTCACGGCTATAACACCGTGGAGGAGGCGGAGCAGGTCCTTGCGGCCCTGAAGGGCTTCTGGGGCCGCTGAAACAGGCCTTTTCCAGAAAAGATCGACCGGGAGGCGGAAGCAGAGGGCTTCCGCCTCCTGTTTTTTCCGGCAGGGGTGTGCCGGCGGGACTGCCTTGACAAATTGGAAATTCTATTTGATAATAGATCCATCAAAGAGACGCAGACCGGGAGGTGTACTGCAATGAAACAATGTATGGACGCGGAGAATCTGCACCGCCGCCTGAAAAAGATTATCGGGCAGGTTCAGGCCATCGATCGGATGGTAGATGAGGACATCCCCTGTGAGGATGTTCTGGCCCAGATCAACGCCGCAAAGTCTGCCCTCCACCGGGTGGGTCAGGTGGTGCTGGAGGGGCATATTCAGCACTGCGTGCGGGACGGGATTGAGCACGGGGACGCAGACAAGACCATTGCTGATTTTACCAAGGCAGTGGAACGGTTTGCCAACATCGGCTGATGCCACAGGTCTTTAAGGCGGGATATGGCCGGCACCCAAGTGCCGGCCTGAGACTGTCGAAAAAGCGGCTTGTCAATTGATTGAAATTGACAAGCCGCTTTTTCGAGAAAGGCTGCACGAAAGACAGTCCTCGATTTCTTGCGAAAAAGTCGGACTGTCTTTCGTGAGAGGAGTCATTTCCGACGTACACGCCGCCGGAAATGACGAATTCAATTTTATTCCTGCGGCTGCGGCCACAGGAACTCCCTGCGGGAGGGCTTTTTCGACAAGCTGTGGCCGGCACCCGAGTGCCGGCCTGCTTTTTGCCGTCTGGACAGAGAAATAAGCGAAACCGGAACCGGTCGGTTTTCTGATAGGATACCACCGCAAATGGCGATATAGATTCCGCGGAAAAAAGGAGCAGAGAAGATATGAAGGAAAACACCTATGACGACGGGACGTTTTTTGCCCAATACAGCCGGTTCCCCCGCTCGGTACAGGGCCTGAGCGCCGCCGGGGAGTGGCACGCGCTGCGGGAGATGCTGCCGGATTTTACCGGAAAGCGGGTGCTGGATTTGGGCTGCGGCTTTGGATGGCACTGCCGCTATGCGGCGGAGCAGGGGGCGCGGGAGGTGCTGGGGGCGGATATCTCCCAAAACATGCTGGAGCGGGCCCGGGCCATGGGAGACGACCCCCGGATCCGCTATGTCCGGGCGGCCATGGAGGATTTGGAGCTCGCCCCGGCCTCGTTCGAGGTGGTGATCAGCTCCCTGGCCATGCACTATGTGGAGGATTTTCCGGGGATCTGCAAAAAGGTGTGGGATTGGCTGACGCCCGGGGGAGTCTTTGTATTCTCCTGTGAGCACCCCATCTTCACCGCGGACGGCCCCCAGGCGTGGTGCCTGGACGCGGCGGGACGCCCGGTCCACTGGCCGGTGGACCGGTATTTTGAGACGGGACGGCGGGAGGCGGTCTTTCTGGGCTGCACTGTGACCAAATACCACCGCACGCTCACCGACTATGTGGGGGCCCTGCTGGGACAGGGCTTCCGCCTGACCGGCCTGGTGGAGCCCACCCCGGATCCGGGCATGATGGATCAGCCCGGCATGGCGGACGAGCTGCGCCGGCCCATGATGCTGCTGCTCTCAGCAGAGAAGCCGGCGGACGATAAGAGGTAAAACAGCAGAGATGCGATTGCCCCGGGCCGCAGCGCGGCCCGGGGCAATGTGATACGGGGAGCAATTTAAACGGTATGTGTCCGCCGGGGCGGGTCCTCCAAAGCGCGGATATAGGGGTCCCGGCGGAAGATCAGACAGGTGATCACCCCCAGCGCGCCCAGCAGCAGGAAGAGCGCGGCGGCCCCGGAGCCCTTGCCGGTTCCAAACAGCAGCACCCAGGGGGCGCAGCCCGCCATGCGGGCGGACAGGGGTTCAAACAGCAGATCCACCAGGGCGCCCCCCAGCAGATAGCCCAGGGGGATGGTGAAAAATTGGAGGGAGTTCCGGGCGGAGTAGACGCGCCCCTGAAGCTCCACGGGGATATAGCCCCGGAACAGCGCGTCCATATTGGCGTTCATCAGCGGGATTCCAATCCAGCCAAGGGCCGCGCCCAGACACCAGACGGGGACGCTGCGCCCCAGGGCCAGGAAGAAGTTCTCAGTGCTCATGGCCAGAAGGAGGGCGCCGCAGATGACCCGAACCCGGCTTTTGGGGGCGGGGAGCAGGGAGGCGGCCGCGCCGCCCAGCAGCATGGCGCCGCCGCTGATCCCCTGGATCAGGCCCAGCGCCGTCTGGCCGCCCCAGGGGCGGGAGAGGACCAGCGCGGGCAGGGCGGCATTGCACATGGAGGCGGTCAGGTTGATGGCGGCCAGAAACAAAATCAAATCCAGAATCCCCCGGTGGGCCCGCAGATAGCCAAGCCCGGCCCGGACGGATTGGAGGACCGGCTCCCGGCCGGTTCGGCCGGAGGGGACGTCCGGAATGGAGATCCCCAGCAGAAGGGTGGAAAAGGCCAGGACAAAGGCGGCCAGATCAAAGCAGATCACGCCCCCCAGCCCGGCCAGACTGAACAGGGCGGTGGCCAGCACAGGGGACAGGGTGTTGGTGAGAGAGGCGGACAGGGCGCGCAGGCCGCTGACCCGCTGATAGTACTGCCGGGGGGTCAGCAGCGTGACCGCCACGTCGGAGGCGGGCTGCTGGACCGAGTTCATCAGCCCGGTCCCCGCGTTGATCAGGTACAGGTGCCACAGGGCCAGGGCGCCGCCGTGAAAAAGAAACAGCACCGTGAGGGTGCACAGGGCGGCGAGAAAGTCGCAGACAAGCATGGTGCGCTTCTTGTTCCACCGGTCGCTGAGGGCGCCGGCGAACAGGCTGGCGGCCACATAGGGGGCATAAGAGCATACCGACAGCAGCGCGGTGGTCAGGGCGGAGCCCTCCGCCTGATAGGACCAGAGGACCAGGGCAAAGCTGGTCATGGAGCTGCCCAGGGAGGACAGCAGCTGGGTAAACCACAAAAGCAGGAAGGGCCGCAGGCTGCGGCCGGAGTTGACAATACAGTGCATCGGGACTTTGCTCCTTTTCTTGTTTTTTTGAAAACAAGCGCAAAGCCCAATGGGCGAACCGGCCTTAGGGCCGTTCGCTCCGCGCAGATTCGCCCAAATCAGACCTTGCGCGGAGCCCAGTCAATGCACAGCTTCATCAGCAGCACCTCCCAGGGGAAGAAATCGCCGGAACGCCGGCGGGAGCTATTATACCATGGGATGGAGGCGGGCACAAGGGCGGCTAGGAATCGGAAACGGGGGGAAGGGGACATGCCGGGGCGTCGTCCTGAAATTCGGTCATGGTGCCCCAATACCGCTTTGGCATGTGGGTCATGCGGCACCTGGGGTTGAAGCGGCCCTCGATGGAAATGGTGCGGTAAAAGGAGCGCCACAGGGCCCGAAAGGCCAGCTCCTCCTCCCCGGCGGCCCCGGGCTGAAAGTCCTCCGCCGGCACAATGGCCCACCGGCCGGGCTGGTGCAGCAGGGCCTCCCGGTGGGTGTGGTCAAACAGGACGAAGGACTCCTGGGGATAGCGGCCGCAGAAGTGGGGGCGCAGCAGGGGGAGCACCCGGTTTTTGGGGGCGATCTCCCCCACCAGCACCCCGTCCAGGTCAGAGAAGCGGACAAAGCCGGTGAGCTTGTGGGTCTCCTCATTTAAATACCGAACCGCCTTGCCCACCGTGTCCACCGCAGGGTCCGTGAGATCCCGCAGCAGGGCAGGGCCCCGGCGGAAGCCGGCCCGAATCAGCCGCCACAGCCACAGCTCCCGGTCGGGCAGACAGGTGAGAAAGCCCCGGGCCACCAGCGTCTGGCCGGCCGGCCCCAGCCGGACGGCCAGAGAGCGGTAGACCCGCCGGGCCTGGTCCCCGCGGCTGGGGACGGCCCGTTCCGGGTACAGGGACAGGCGGGGATCCGCCTGGGTCATAAATTCCGCAGGCTCCTCCCGGTTGGCGCAGCAGGCAAACACGCAGGAGAGAAAGCCGGTGAAGCTGCCGTCGTACCGGCAGCAGATCTGGGGCCAGGACATGGGAAGGGACCTCCTTATGATTATCTGGGCCTGGGGCAGGCCCGTCAGTCAAACAGAGACAGCTGTTCCGGCATGGGCGGGGCCAGGGCGGGGGCCTCCAGGGCCAGCAGGCGGCGCAGCAGTCCGTCCTCGCTCACCCGCAGGCCGGCCATCACCCGGCCCGAGCAGGTGAGAAAATACTGCGCCCGCTTGAGCACCACCCCCAGGCGCTTGAGTCCCTGGAAGGTGAGGGGGCCCGCCCGCCGGGCGGTGAGGATGCGCCGGGCGGACTTCACCCCCACCCCGGGCACCCGCAGCAGGGTCTCATAGTCGGCCCGGTTCACCTCCACCGGGAAGAAGTCCAGGTGCCGCAGGGCCCAGGTGCACTTGGGGTCCAGCCGGGGGTCCAGATTGGGGGAGTGCTCGTCCAGCAGCTCCTCCGCCCGGAAGTGATAAAACCGCAGCAGCCAGTCCGCCTGATACAGCCGGTGCTCCCGCAGCAGCGGGGGCTGGAAGCCCTGAGGGGCGGGGAGCAGCGGGCTGGTGGACACGGGCATATAGGCCGAGAAAAATACCCGCTTGAGGCGGTATTTGTCATAGAGGCTCTGGGTCAGGGTCAGAATACTCCGGTCGCTCTCCGGCGTGGCCCCCACAATCATCTGGGTGGACTGGCCCGCCGGGGCAAACCGGGGGGCGTGGCGATAGACCTGGATCTCCTCCTTGGAGACGGCGATGCCGTCCCGAATCTGTCGCATGGGGGAGAGGATGGCCTCCTTTTTCTTGTCCGGGGCCAGCAGGGAGAGGCTTTGGGCGCTGGGCAGCTCAATGTTCACCGACAGGCGGTCGGCCAGCAGCCCGAGCTGCCGGATGAGCAGAGGATCGGCCCCCGGGATGGCCTTGGCGTGGATATAGCCGCCGAAGCGGTACTCCTCCCGCAGGATGCGCAGGGTTTCGATCATCCCCTCGGCGGTGCGGTCGGGGCTGCCCGCCACGGCGGAGGAGAGAAACAGCCCCTCGATATAGTTGCGCCGGTAAAAGCCCATGGTCAGCTCGCACAGCTCCCGGGGGGTAAAGGCGGCCCGGGGCACATCGTTGGAGCGGCGGTTGACGCAGTACTGACAGTCGTAGATGCAAACGTTGGTCATCAGGACCTTCAGCAGGGAGATGCACCGCCCGTCGGCGGAGAAGGAGTGGCAGCAGCCGGCCAGGGTGGTGCTGCCGATGGTCCCCGGCCGTCCCGCCCGGGCCAGGCCGCTGGAGGTGCAGGCGGCGTCATATTTGGCGGCGTCGGCCAAAATATTCAGCTTGTCCAACAGCTCCACCGCAGCTTGCCCCCCTTTTTAAGTATAGAACATTTGTACTATAAATTATAGGGAAGAGGAGAAAAAAGTCAAGTGGAAAATAGAGCAAAAAGGGGAGAAAAGGGGGACGGGCTTTGTGGGAAACAGGGAAATCAAAGCGCATGCCAAGATCCCCCTTGACATTTTTCGGAAAAGCAATATAATAACGCTCAAGCATTTTAACTAAAATATTTTAACTAAAATGCTTTAAGAATTTGAAACGGGAAATGAAAGGAAGTTTTTCATTATGGAGATCACCTTTGAGAATGTACGCGACATTATTGTAGACACCCTCAGCTGCGACGCCGACCAGGTCCAGCCCGACACCAATCTGTTTGAGGAGCTGGACGCCGACTCCCTGGAGGCCGTGGAGCTGTCCCTGGCGCTGGAGGAGGCCTTCGGCGTGGGCATCGCTGACGAGGATCTGCCCAACATCAAGACGGTGAACGACATCCTGGACTACATCCAGAGCAAGAAGCAGTAAGATACGGCCCGGAAGGAGCTTTCCATGGAATTAGAGGAACTGTACGGCCTGATGGAGCGCTTTGCCTCCTCCGGCCTGACCGAGCTGGACTGGCGGCGGGAGGATGAGCGGGTGACCCTGCGCCGCGCCCCGGCCCAGGTGATTCAGGCGGCCGCTCCGGCTGCCCCTGTGGTCCCGGCTGCCCCTGTGGTCCCGGCCGCCCCGGCTGCTCCGGCGGCTGCCGCGGCCCCCGCCGCCCCCGAAGCGGAGGAGGGGGATCTGGTGCGGGCCCCGCTGGTGGGCACCTTCTATGTGGCCCCCGCCCCCGGCGAGCCCCCCTTTGCCGCCCCGGGCAAGCAGGTGAAAAAGGGAGAGACCCTGTGCCTGATTGAGGCCATGAAGATGATGAGCGAGGTACCCGCACCCGCCGACTGCGTGGTGGAGGAGGTCCTGGCCGCGGACGGGGAGCCGGTGGGCTACCACGACCCCCTGTTCCGCATCCGGAAGGTGTGAAGCTATGCTCAAGCGCGTTCTGATTGCCAACCGGGGTGAGATTGCCCTGCGGGTCATCCGGGCCTGCCGGGAGCTGGGCATTGAGACGGTGGCGGTCTATTCCACCGCCGACGAGAGCGCCCTCCATGCCCAGCTGGCCACCCGGGCCCTGTGCATCGGGCCGGCCCGGGCGGCGGACAGCTATCTCAACCAGGATGCCCTGCTGTCGGCGGCCAAGGCCGCCGGCTGCGACGCCATCCACCCCGGGTACGGCTTTTTGTCTGAAAATCCGGAGTTTGCCGACCGCTGCACGGCGGCCGGACTGAAGTATATCGGCCCCTCGGGCGACGTAATCCGCCGCATGGGGAGCAAGGCCGCCGCCCGCACCCTGGCTCAGGAGGCGGGCGTTCCGGTGGTTCCGGGCTCCGACGGTCCGCTGAAGGATGTGCAGCAGGCCCGGGCGCTGGCGGATCAGGTGGGTTATCCCGTGCTGCTGAAGGCCTCCGCCGGCGGCGGAGGCCGGGGCATGCGCCAGGTAAACGCCCCGGAGGAGCTGGAGAGCGCCTATCAGGCGGCCCAGGCCGAGGCGGTGGCCTGCTTCGGCGACGGGGAGATGTATCTGGAGAAGCTGGTGCTCAACCCCCGGCACATTGAGTTTCAGATTATGGCGGACACCCAGGGCCATGTGGTCCATCTGGGGGAGCGGGACTGCTCCATCCAGCGCCGCCGCCAGAAGCTGATTGAGGAGTCCCCCTCCCGGGCGCTGGGGCCGGAACTGCGGGAGCGGATGGGCGCCGCCGCCGTGGCCGCCGCAAAGGCCGCCGGCTATGTGGGGGCGGGCACGGTGGAGTTTGTCCTGGCCCCCAACGGGGAATTTTATTTTATTGAGATGAACACCCGCATCCAGGTGGAGCACCCGGTGACTGAGCTGGTCACCGGCATTGATCTGGTCAAAGAGCAGCTGCGGGTGGCGGCGGGCCTGCCCCTCTCCTTCTCTCAGGAGGATGTGAAGGTGTCCGGCCACGCCATCGAGTGCCGCATCAACGCCGAGAACCCGGAGGAGGGCTTCCGCCCCTGCCCGGGCCGGACGGAGTTTCTCCATCTCCCCGGCGGCCCCGGGGTGCGGGTGGACACCGCCCTGTACACGGGCTATGAGGTGCCCCCCTTCTATGACTCCCTGGTGGCCAAGGTGCTCGCCTGGGCCCCCACCCGGCTGGAGGCCATTCGGCGGATGCGCCGCTGCCTGGAGGAGCTGGTGATCGAGGGCTATCCCACCAACGCGTCCCTGGCTCATTTGATTATGTACGATCCCCAATTTGTCAAGGGCAGCTATGACACCGGCTATCTGGACCAGAATCTGGAGGGGCTGCTGGAGCTGTCCCGGACCTGTGACAAGCTGTCCGGCGGAAAGGAGTAAGCGTGAATCCATTTTTCAGCCAGCGCCGGGACCGGCTGCTGACCTATCAGGCCATGCGGGAGGGGCGGATTACCGCCACCCGCCGGAAGGCCTGCCCCGAGTGCGGGGAGGAGAGCACCGCCGCCGAGTGGAGCCGGAACCGCCAGGTATGCCCCCGGTGCGGCTATCACAGCCCCATCGGGGCCTATTACCGCCTGTTCAACATTTTGGACCCCGGCTCCTTTCAGGAGCTGGATGAAAAGCTGATGCCCGCCGACCCCCTGGAGTTCCCCGGCTATCCGGATAAGCTGGAGAAGCTGGAGGAGGAGACCGGTCTGATGGACGCGGCGGTGTCCGCCGTGGGCAAGATTCAGGACCGCCGGGCGGTGTTTGCGGTTTTGGACAGCCGCTTTATTATGGCCAGCATGGGCACGGCGGTGGGGGAGAAAATTACCCGGGCCGCCGAGTATGCCATGCGGCACAAGCTGCCCCTGATTATTTTTGCCGCCAGCGGCGGGGCCCGGATGCAGGAGGGAATTTTCTCCCTGATGCAGATGGCCAAGACCGCCGCCGCCATTGAGCGCTTTCAGGAGAAGGGCGGACTGTACATCTCCTGCCTGACCCACCCCACCACCGGCGGGGTGACGGCCAGCTTTGCCTCCCTGGGGGACATCATGCTGGCCGAGCCGGGGGCCCTCATCGGCTTTGCCGGCCCCCGGGTCATTGAGCAGACCATCGGCGAGAAGCTGCCCGAGGGCTTTCAGCGGGCGGAATACCTGCTGGACCACGGCTTTTTGGATCAGATTGTTCCCCGGAGCGAGTGGCGGCGGGTACTGGGACAGCTGCTGGCCCTGCACGAGAAGGGGGGACGGGCATGAGCATATTCAGTCCGGAGGAAAAGGTTAAAATTGCCCGGAATCCCGGCCGGCCCGGCACCGCCGACTTTATCGACGCCCTGTTTACCGACTTTTTTGAGCAGCGGGGCGACCGCTTCAGCCGGGAGGACGGCAGCATCCTGGGCGGGATTGCCCGCTTCCACGGCCGGCCCGTGACGGTGGTGGGCCACCGGAAGGGCAAAAATCTGGAGGAAAACCTCCGCTGCAACTTCGGCATGCCGGGCCCCGAGGGCTATCGCAAGGCCCAGCGCCTGATGAAGCAGGCGGAAAAGTTCGGCCGGCCCATCATTACCTTTATTGACACCCCGGGGGCCTATCCGGGGAAGGAGGCGGAGGAGCGGGGCCAGGCCGAGGCCATTGCCCGCTGCCTGGCCCTGATGAGCGCCCTCACCGTCCCGGTGATCGCCATTGTCACCGGCGAGGGGGGCAGCGGCGGCGCCCTGGCCCTGGGCGTGGCCAACCGGGTGCTCATGCTGGAGCACGCGGTCTATTCCGTGCTGTCCCCGGAGGGGTTTGCCTCCATTTTGTGGAAGGACTCCTCCCGCAGCGGCGAGGCCTGCTCCGTGATGAAGCTCACCGCCCAGGACCTGCGCCGGGGCGGCATCATCCAGGGCATCATCCGGGAGCCGGAGGGGGGCGCCCACACCGACTGGGCGGCCACCTTCCGCACGGTGGATGCGGCTTTGCGGAAAGAGCTGGCCGCACTGGATAAGATGAACGGGCGGGCGTTGGCCCAACAGAGATATCAGATGTTCCGCGCCATGGGTCAGAATCTGGCCCCGGTGGGAAAGGAGGAGCCATGAGTGCACCCCACATTTTAGCCACCGGGCGGTGCCTGCCGGCGCGGGTGGTAACCAACGAGGAGATCAGCCGGCGGGTGGACACCAGCGACGAGTGGGTATTCAGCCGCACCGGCATCCACGAGCGGCGGTTTTGTACCACCGAGACGGGCGTGGATCTGGCGGAGGGGGCGGCCCGGCGGGCCCTGGAGCGGGCCGGAATTGCCCCCGAGGAGGTGGGGGTGTGCCTGGTGGCCACCTTCACCCCCCACTATGCCACCCCGTCCACGGCCTGCCTGCTGCAGCAGCGGCTGGGGCTGCGGGAGGATACCGTCTGCTTTGACCTGAACGCGGCCTGCGCCGGCTTTCTGTATGGGCTGAAGACGGCCCACGCCATGCTGGACGGCTGCGCCCGGCCCTATGCCCTGCTGGTGAGCAGCGAGGTAATCAGCCGGGTAACCAACATGGAGGACCGCAACACCTGCGTGCTGTTCGGCGACGGCGCGGGCGCCGCTGTCATCCGCCGGGAAGAGGACTGGACCTGGCACACCGTGTTTGGAACCCGGGGCGGGGCGGAGCATATCCGCACCGAGGGCCCCGGCCCGGACAAGGCCGCCATTTTTATGGACGGCAAGCCCGTGTTCCGCTTTGCCGTGGAGGTGGTGGAGCAGTCCATCCATCAGCTGCTGCAGGCGGAGGGCTGTGAGCTCAACGACCTGGACTGGGTCATCTGCCACCAGGCCAACGCCCGGATTGTGGATCACGTGGCCAAGAAGCTGAAGGCCCGGGAGGGACTTTTTTACAAGAATATGGTTCGCTACGGCAATACCTCGGCGGCCAGCATCCCCATTGCCCTGGACGAGCTGGTGGACGCGGGAGAGCTGAAGAGCGGCATGCGGGTGCTCACTGTGGGCTTTGGCGGCGGCCTGACCTGGGCCGGGGCCCTGCTGCGGTGGTGAGACGCCCGGACACCGGCAGGCGTGAAAAGGAGAAGTTGACGATGAAATTAAATGAAATCCTGGGGACCGAGTTCCCCCTGATCCAGGGCGGCATGGCCAATATCGCCACCGGCGAGTTTGCCGCCGCTGTGTCCAATGCCGGGGCGCTGGGCCTCATCGGCGCGGGCGGCATGGATGCGGAGACCCTGCGGGGCCATATCCGCCGCTGCAAGGAGCTGACGGACAAGCCCTTCGGTGTCAACATCATGCTGATGAATCCTGCGGCCCCCGAGATGGCCAAGGTCGTGGTGGAGGAGGGCGTCAAGGTGGTCACCACCGGCGCCGGTGTCCCCAGCCAGTACGTCCCCGCCTGGAAAGAGGCGGGCATCAAGGTGTTCCCCGTGGTGGCCGCCACCGCCCTGGTGCGCCGGCTGGCCCCCCTGGGGGTGGACGGCTTTATCGCCGAGGGCACCGAGTCCGGCGGCCATGTGGGCGAGCTGACCACCATGGCCCTGGTGCCTCAGGTACGTGAGATGACCGACCTGCCTGTCATCGCCGCCGGCGGCATTGCCAGCGGGCGGCAGCTGGCCGCTGCCTTCGCCCTGGGGGCCTGCGGCGCCCAGATCGGCACCTGCCTGCTGGTCAGCGAGGAGTGCCCCATCCACATCAACTACAAGCAGGCCCTGCTGAAGGCCAAGGACAGCGACACCACCGTAACCGGCCGTTCTGTAGGGGCGCCGGTGCGCATTCTGAAAAACCAGATGTCCCGGGAGTACCTGGCCAAGGAGCGGGCCGGGGCCGACAAGATGGAGCTGGAGCACTATACCCTGGGCTCCCTGCGCCGGGCGGTCTTTGACGGCGACACCAAGACGGGCTCTCTGATGGCCGGTCAGGTGGCGGGCATGCTCCACGAGATCCGCCCCCTGCGCGCCATTCTGGAGGAGCTGTACACCGACTATCAGGCTACGGTGAAGGCCATGGCCGCGGAGGTATAAACCATGAAGCTTGCATTTGTGTACGCCGGCCAGGGCAGCCAGAAGGTGGGCATGGGCCGGGACTTCTATGAGCGCTATCCTGAATTCCGCGACGTGTTTGACAGCGCCCCGGTGGATTTCGACCTGAAGAGCCTGTGCTTTGACGGTCCGGAGGAGCAGCTGTCCCAGACCCAGTACACCCAGCCCTGTATGGTGGCCTTTGCCATCGGCGTCACCGATCTGCTGGCGAAGGAGGGGATCCGGCCCGACGCTGCCGCCGGACTGTCCCTGGGGGAGTATTCCGCCCTGTACTGCGCCGGTGTGTTTGACCGCCTGACTGCCATGTCCGTGGTATACCTCCGGGGCCGGGCCATGATGGAGGCCGCCTGGGGGCTGGAGTGCGGGATGACCGCCGTGCTGGGCCTGGAGCGGGAGAAGCTGCAGCAGGCCTGCGACCAGGCCGCCCAGCTGGGTGTGGTGCAGATCTGCAACTACAACTGCCCCGGCCAGTTGGTCATCGGCGGCGAGAAGGCCGCGGTGGACAGGGCCGGGGAGCTGGCCAAGGAGCTGGGCGCCAAGCGCTGCATGCCTTTGAAGGTGAGCGGCCCCTTCCATACCCGTCTGATGAAGGCCGCCGGCGACGTGCTGGCCGCCTATTTCCAGCTGATTCCCTTCCGCCCCATGGAGTTGCCGGTCTACTTCAACTGCAAGGGCGGCCCGAAGGAGGAGGGGGAGACCGTTCAGGCTCTGCTGGAGCGGCAGGTGCAGTCCTCCGTCTATTGGGAGGACACCATCCGCCGCATGGAGGCGGACGGCATCGACACCATCGTGGAGATCGGACCGGGCAAGACCCTCACCTCCTTTGTGAAGAAGACCGCCCCCGGCATCAAGACCTATACCATCGACACCGCCGACGACTTTGAGAAGGTTGTGCAGGCGCTGAAAGGAGAAGCCCAATGACCATGAAGGAATCTGTGGCCCTGGTCACCGGCGGCAGCCGGGGAATCGGCCGGGCCATCTGTCTGGAGCTGGCCCGGCGCGGCGCAGCGGTGGCCGTCAACTATGCGGGCAACGAGCAGGCCGCCCGGGAGACGGTGGAGGCCTGCCGCGCCCTGGGCGTGGAGGCCGAGGCCTTTCAGGCCGATGTAGCCGACCCCGCCGCCTGCGAGGAGCTGGTGAAGGCGGTCAAGGACCGCTTTGGCCGTCTGGACATTCTGGTGAACAACGCCGGCATCACCCGGGACGGACTGCTGATGACCGCCAAGGAGGAGGACTTCAGCCGCGTGCTGGATACCAACCTGAAGGGCGCCTATTTCTGCATGAAGGCGGCGTCCAAGGTGATGATGCGCCAGCGCTATGGACGCATCATCAGCATGAGCAGCGTGGTGGGCCTGCGGGGCAATCCCGGCCAGACCAACTACGCGGCCAGCAAGGCGGGGATCCTGGGCCTGACCAAGGCGGCGGCCAAGGAGCTGGCCACCCGGGGGATTACCGTCAACGCCGTGGCCCCCGGCTTTATCGAGACGGATATGACCGCGGCCATGCCCGAAAAGGCCAAAGAGGCCATGCTGACCACCATTCCCGCCGGGCGCCCCGGCGCCCCGGAGGATGTGGCGAAGGCGGTGGCCTTCTTCGCGGAGAAGGACTCGGCCTATATCACCGGGCAGGTGCTGTGCGTGGACGGCGGTATGGCCGTTTGATGAGGTGACTGAGATGGAAAAGCGCAGAGTAGTGATTACCGGTATGGGGACGGTAAACCCCATCGGCAACTCCGTGGCTGAGAGCTGGGAGGCTGTGCACGCAGGCAAGTGCGGCATCGCCCCCATCACCCGCTATGACACTGCCGGCCTGAAGGTCAAACTGGCCGGCGAAGTGAAAAACCTGGACCTGGAGACGCTGCTGGGCAAGCGGGAATGCAAAAAGATGGACCGCTTTACTCAGCTGGCCCTGGCGGCCTCGGATCAGGCTGTGGCTGACAGCGGCCTGGACCGGGAGCGGGAAAATCTGGACCGGTGCGGTATCATTTTCTCCAGTGGGATCGGCGGGTTCGAGACCATCGAGGAGGCCTATAAGCGGGCGGAAACTCGGGGCTATGACTCCGTTTCTCCGTTTATGATACCCATGATTATCTCCAACATGGCTGCCGGACAGATGGCCATCCGCTATGGCTTCCGTGGGATGTGCACCTGCGTGGTGACGGCCTGCGCCAGCAGCAACAACGCCCTTGGTGACGCCTTCCGGCATATCCGGGACGGCTACAGTGAAGTGATGCTGTGCGGCGGCGCTGAGGCGGCTATTACCCCTCTGGCTATGGGAGGCTTTACTTCGATGAAGGCACTGTCCGACAGCGCGGATCCCAAGAGGGCCTCCATCCCCTTTGACGCCGAGCGATCCGGATTTGTCATGGGTGAGGGGGCCGGCGCGCTGCTGCTGGAGTCTTATGAGCACGCGGCGGCCCGCGGAGCCAAAATTTATGCCGAGGTGATCGGCTATGGAAGCAGCTGTGACGCTTACCACATGACGGCCCCGGCCCCCGGCGGGGCGGGGGGAGCGGCCTGCATGGCGCAGGCACTGGCCGATGCGGGCATCGCGCCGGAGGATGTGGACTATATCAATGCGCACGGAACCTCCACTCCCATGAACGACTCCTGCGAGACCCAGGCCATCCACACTACCTTCGGAGAGCACGCCCGGAAGCTGATGGTCAGCTCCACCAAGTCCATGACCGGACACCTTTTGGGCGCTGCCGGCGCGGTAGAGGCCATTTTTACCGCACTGGCCCTGAAGGAGGGCTATGTCCCCGCCACCATCGGCTATCAGGTGCCCGACCCCGCCTGCGATCTGGACATCGTGCCCAACGAGGGGCGGAAGGCGGACATCCGCATCGCCCTGTCCAATTCCCTGGGCTTTGGCGGGCACAACGCGGCTGTAGTGCTGAAAAAGTGGGAGGAATGAGGAGATGGAGCTGAACATTGAACAGATCGAAGCCCTGCTGCCCCATCGCTATCCGTTCCTGCTGGTGGACCGTATTCTGGAATGCACCCCTGGACAGGGGGCCAAGGGTATGAAGTGCGTCACCGCCAACGAGCCCTTTTTCCAGGGTCATTTTCCAGGCTATAAAGTGATGCCCGGTGTGCTGATTATCGAGGCCCTGGCTCAGGTGGGCGCAGTAGCCATCCTGTCCGTACCGGAGAACAAAGGAAAACTGGCCCTGTTCGGCGGCATCAAGAATGCCCGCTTTAAGCGGCAGGTCCGTCCCGGCGACGTACTGGAGTTGGAGTGCGAGCTTACGGCACAGCGCGGCCCGGTGGGCTTTGGCACTGCCACCGCCACAGTGAACGGAAAAACAGTGTGCAAGGCAGAACTCACCTTTGCCCTGACCGAGGGACCTGCATCTGGGCAGTAACTGAGCTGACGGAGCGGGGACGCTGGATGGAGAGGGAGGAGATATCATGCTGGAGGAAAGCTTTATTGACGTGTATACAAAATTTAAGCTTCACTTTTATCAGGAGGTGTTCTCCCGCTTCCAAAACCGGGAGGCCAGCCTGACCGCAGTGGAGACCTTCTGCATGGAGATTATCCTGGCATTGAAGGAACCCACTATCAACGAATTTGCCTCGTTTGTCCACATCTCCTCACCCAATGCGGCATACAAGGTGAACAGTCTGATCCAGAAGGGATATGTGGAAAAGGTGCAGTCCCCTTATGACAGACGGGAGTATCATCTGCGGCCCACAAAAAAGTATATGGACTACTATAACATCAGCAGCAATTATCTCAAAAAAGTGATGGATCGGGTTAAGACCCGGTTCACTCCGGAGGAGACAAAACAGTTGGACCGGATGCTGCGCATTGTGGATCAGGAGCTGATGCCGGAGATTCCCCTGAAGCACGACGAAACACCGGAAGAGCAGGAAAAGGGGGAGAAAGCGGGAACTTAGCCCGCATCTCCCCTGGAAATCCGCTGCCAGGGAAAAATTCCGTTGACAAATGCGCCAGAGAACAGTATAATAATCTAGCGGTTTATAAAAACCGCTTTCTGCGGCTGTGCTGGAATTGGTAGACTGGCAAGCTTGAGGTGCTTGTGTCCGGAC
>JAHYYS010000039.1 GCA_019424865.1 bacterium | reverse complement strand
ATGCTCGGCGGAAATGAATTCCGCCTGCGCCGAGGTTTTGCCTGCGGCAAAACGCTCGTACGGCGCAAAGGCGCCGCCGGCCAGAAGGCCGGTCGGGTGGTTCTCCTGCAACAGTTCTGTCAGTCCCAAATATCGATTTTACCCCCCCTTCCAGCTCGTCGCAAGCGACATATCGCTTGCGACGAGCTTTTTCATTTCATTCCAAAACGCATCGCGCGCTCATTTTGCTGCTCCTCGCTTCCAAACCGGACCCGCTGTCGCTGGGCTCCGGTTTGGGGCTGACGGTCAATTATTCTCCTTATTCCTGACGAGACAGCTTCCACCGGGCGCTCTCGCTCTGGAGCTCCACCATACAGCGGTAGAGGCCGCCCTGCTCCATCAGCTCTGCCGGGGTGCCCTGCTGGAGCACATGGCCGTCTTCCAGCACTACGATATGGTCCGCTCCGGCCACAGTGCGCATTCGGTGGGCGATCACCAGCACCGTCTTGCCCCGGAGCAGGCGGGAGAGGGCGGTCTGGACGGCGCTCTCATTCTCCACATCCAAACTGGCAGTGGCCTCGTCCAGCAGCACCACCGGAGCGTCCTTCAGCAGGGCCCGGGCGATGGAGATCCGCTGCCGCTCGCCGCCGGAGAGGGTGGATCCGTTTTCTCCAATCACCGTTTGATAGCCCTGGGGCAATTTCCGGATGAATTCGTCGCATTGGGCAGCCTTCGCTGCCGCCAGCACCTCCTCGTCGGTTGCTCCCCGGCGGCCCAGACGGATGTTCTCCATTACAGTATCCCGGAACAGCACCACATCCTGAAACACCATGGAGTAGGAGCTCAGCAGGGTCTCCGGGTCCACCGTGGACACATCTGTGCCGCCCAGCAGGACCCGCCCGCCGGTGACATCCCAGAACCGGGCAGCCAGCTTGCAGGCGGTGGACTTCCCGCCGCCGGAAGGGCCGATCAGGGCGGTAACCTCCCCCTGGCGCGCGGTGAAGCTCACATTCTCCAGCACCCCCGCTCCCTCCCGGTAGGCAAAGGAGACGTGGTCAAAGGTGATATCATAGCCGGTGGGGCAAAAGTCCTCCGTCCCCGTCTGCACCGGCTGCTCCAAAACAGAGCGCATGCGCTGGATCTGCAGTTTGGTGTTGAAGGTGGCGGCGATGTTCTGGAGCACCAGCCCCAGGGGGTCGTACAGCCGGGCGGCGGCGAAGAGGAAACCCAAAAAATAGAGGAAGGAGAGCTCCCCGGCCAGCAGCAGCGCCCCGCCGGTAAGCACCGTAGCAGCAAGCCCCAGGCGCAGGAAGGCCTGGGCGGAGCAAACGAACACGCCGGTGGCCAGCTCGGAGCGGATGGAACTGCCCTCCATGGCGGCCAGTTTTTCCTCCAGGTTCCTCAGATACTGCTCCTGCCGGTGGCAGGCCTTAATATCCCGGATCGTCTCCAGCCCCTCCTGGATGCAGTCGGCCACCGCCCGTTTGTTCAGGATGTTTTTCGTTCCGAAGGCGTCCTGAATCTTTTTGGACCCCACCGTCAGCGCCACCGCAACGGGCACCACCCACAGTACCGCCAGGGCCATGCGCCAGTCGCAGAGGAACATGCACACCCCGATCACCAGTGTGGAGCCAATGGAAGCGAACAGCTGGGGCACATAGTGGGAGAACATCTGATCCAGACTGGAGCAGTCGGCAATCATGGTGGAGGTCAGGTCGCTGAGATCCCGGTTCCCGAAAAAGGACAGTGGGAGCCTGCGCAGCGTCTCCGCCAGGCTCACCCGGCGGTTGGCGCTCTCCTTGTAGGTAGCCAGGTACAGGGAGGCGTACTGGAACCAGTGGAGGATGAACAGCAGGATCAGCACCGCCAGGGCAAAGCCTGCATCGATCCAGAACCCGTCCATGGGGCTGCCGCCGCTCTCCAGGCAGCCAAGCAGATGCCGGACGGTAAACAGAACTGCCCCGACGGGAAACATGAGGGCCAGATTGCACACAAAGCACCAAAACACAGCCTTGACCAGATCCTCCGCCCCTTTCTCACTGAGGGCAAACCAGTGCTGCAGCTTCCTTGTCATACCGCGGCCTCCTTTCCCACTTTCCACTGGGCGCTGCGCTGATAGTCCGCCCACATGGCGGCATAGACACCGTTTTTCTGCAGCAGGGCGCTGTGGCTGCCCTGCTCCGCGATTTCCCCCTCGCTGAGGACGATGATGTTGTCTGCATTCTGCACTGTGGACAGCCGGTGGGCGATCATCAGCACCGTTTTGTTCCGGGTCAGTGTCTCAAAGGCCTTTTGGATCTGATGCTCGTTCTCCGGGTCGGCAAAAGCGGTGGCCTCGTCCAGCACCACAATGGGGGCGTCCTTCAGAATGGCTCGGGCCAGGGCGATCCGCTGCTGCTCCCCGCCGGAGAGGTAGACACCCTTTGCGCCCACAACCGTATCCAGCCCCCGGGGCATCTTTTCCAGAATATCATCGCACTGTGCGGCGCGGGCGGCAGAGAGCACCTCCTCCCGGGAGGCATCCGGCCGGGCCGCCCGGATGTTTTCCAGCAAGCTCTCTTTAAACAGCCGGGTATCCTGAAACACAAAGGCCACCTGCCCCATGAGGAGGGCGCTGTCCAGCTCCCGCACGTCTGCGCCGCCCACGGTGACGCTGCCGCTGTCCACATCCCAGAACCGGGGGATCAGGCTGGCTGCGGTGGTCTTGCCCCCGCCGGAGGGTCCCACCAGAGCCACCACCTGACCGGGCCGGACAGAGAAGCTAACGTCCTTCAGGGCGGGCCGGCCGGAGCCGGGGTATGTGAAGGTCACATGATCAAAGGACACCGCGTCATTGGCCGGTCTCTTGGGATCCTCCGGCTCCCGCATAGGCTGCTGGCCCAGAATCTCGTCCAGCCGGCCGATGGCCTCGTCGGCCTCCATCACCGCCTCGCTCATGAACATGATGCGGTTGATCATCTGGCCGCAGGCGGGGGCGAACAAGGCATAGAAGATAAAATTCACCAGTGCCGTGCGTACATCCCCGCCGGAGGCGATCAGCAGCGCTGCCGGAATCAGCAGGGCGAAGGCCCCGTTGATAAATGTAAGGAAACAAGTCTGGCCTGTCCGGCAGCTCATGGCGTACTGGCTGGCCAGATCGCTGTAATCCTGGATGGCGGCATAGAAAGCTTTAAAGGAGTACACCGTCTGCTGGAACATCTTCACCACCGGGATGCCCCGGACATACTCCACCGCTTCACCGCTCATGCGCTCGATCTCCTGCTGGTAGCGGTGGAAAAATCCCGCGTTCTTTCCGCCCATCATCAGGCACATGGAGAACAGGGCCAGCACCATGGTCAGCAAACACAACAGACCCATCCGCCAGTCAAAGAGAAACAGCATCACGATAGCGGCGATGGGGGTCACTGCCGTGGCGGCCAGGTCGGGGAGCTTGTGGGCCAGCAGATCCTCGGTGAGTCCGGCGTTGTCGTCGATAAGCTTGCGCAGGCGGCCCGACTGATTTCCGGTAAAGAAGCCCAAGGGGAGCTTCAGCACATGGGTCATGGCAGTACGCCGGATATTCCGGGCGGTGCGGAAGGCCGCGATGTGGGTGGACATGAGGGCGGCAAAGTACAATAAAATGCTGCCAATGGCAAACCACACCGCCATCCAGCCCCAGCGTCCCAGATCCCCGATTTTCTCCAGGCTGGGCCAGGTGTCCAGCACGCTTCTGGCCACCAGCCAGACGCAAAGATACGGCACCAGTCCCAGCACCGCCGACAGGGCGGACAGGATACATCCCAATATGGTCAGGTTTTTGTGCCCGCCCGCAAAGAATAAGATGCGGGCGAGGCTGCTCGGTTTCTTTTGTTCCAAGGTGATCCCTCCTTGCAAAATAGTTAGTTTTAGCTAACTCATATCCAAAAAAGACGGGGGTCAGGCCCCCATCAATTTCAGCCATCCGGCCGTGTAGAAGTCCCGGAGCTGATCCACATCCCGCAGGGCCTGATCCCGCGGCATATCGTGGACTACGATCTCAAAGATACCATTGAACATCCCGCTGGCGATGATGTGGCACAGGGATTTATCCAGCACAGGAATGTCTTTCCCCAGGCGGCGGAGCACCTCCATGTACCGGAGCGTGTACTCCACCTCGACCTCTACCATATTGTGGACAAAGTGCTCATAGCTGGTGCCCTCCGCCCGGCACAGCAGCAGCTTTACCGGCTCCCGGTGGGCGCAGATATAGTCCACCATCCAGTGGACACAGCTGCTGGACTCCACCCCCATGTGGTCAGGCTGCTGCTCCTCGGGCAGCTCGGCAAAGGAGGTCTGCGCCTCCATAAACCTGCCCATCAGGGCAGCAGCGTGGGGCTCTACGATAGAGGCGAACAGAGCCTCCTTGCTGGAGAAATAGCCGTAGAAGGCCCCGGTAGTCACACCGGCGTTTTTCACAATCTGCCGCAGGGAGGCTCCCAGAAATCCCTTGTTCAGGAATTCGTCCATTGCGGCCTCCTGAATCTTTTCCAGGGTGGCAGTAAGCTTTTCTTCCATAGGTGTCCCCTCTTATAACAGTGTGATATAACACCGTTATAATACAGCCGCATGATGCATTTGTCAAGAGGGAAAGGAAATTTCCCGGGGCACATGCTGAAAGTGCTCCGACACACGATCGTGTATCGGAGCACTTGGACAGGCGATTGCCGCTTACGATTTGCGTCGGAAGGGATACGACGCGCAAACAGGACCAGATACACACCGCCCAGAATCTGAAAGCCGGCTGCCGCGCTCTGCGCAAGCAGCCCGCATCTCCCGATGCCTATCCGCCATCGGCCGATAGTTCATTCCCCATACAGGTGTATTCCGGGGCATGGGCCGCGGCACCTGTCAGATCCGCTGCCGCTTGTTTCGGCAAGCTCATGCGGAATTATCTATCCTTCAGGTACTTTGGGTGCCTCCGCCTGCCTGGAACCCGGCAGGGCACACATACTGTGGAGGCTCACCCCCAAAGTGGACAGATTGTGGAGCATGGCGGAGACTGCGGGAGGCAGGACACCCGCAGCACCCAGGCCAATCAGCGCCCCGTTGAAGCCAATGACAAAGCGGTAGTTATTCTGGATGCGGTGCATCAGGGCCATGGCCAGCTGCCGCAGCCGTACCAGCTCCCACAGGCTGTCGGCAGCGATGGTGATGTCGGCGATCTCCCGGGCGATGGCCGCCCCGTCGCTGATGGCGATGCCGGCATCCGCCTCGGAGAGGGCCGGGGAGTCGTTGATGCCGTCCCCTACCATGAGAACAGTGTGACCCTCCCGCCGGAGGGCGGCTACATACTCCGCCTTGTCCGCCGGAAGTACCCCTGCCCGAACATCATCCACCCCCAGCTGCCCGGCGATGGCCGAGGCGGTGCGAAGACTGTCCCCGGTGAGCATGACGGCGTTTTTTATCCCCAGGCCCCGAAGGGCGGCCAGCATGTCCTTAGCCTCCTCCCGCAGCGGATCGGAGATGCAGATCACGGCAGAAAGCACTCCGTCGATGGCCAGGTACAGCTGGGAGAACTCTGCCGGCAGGGCGTCGAACTTCTTCTGCTCCTTCTCCGGGATGGACGCGTTCTCGTCCTCGAAGACAAAGTGGGCGCTTCCGATGCGCACCTGTTTGTCCCCCACGGCGCTGGCGATGCCGTGGGCCACCAGGTATTCCACCTTGGCGTGGCGCTCTTCGTGGCGCAGCCCCCGGCGCTTGGCCTCCTCCACTACGGCGTTGGCCATGGAGTGAGGGAAATGCTCCTCCAGGCAGGCGGCCAGGCGCAGCATCTCCGTCTCCTCCTCGCCGTTGAAGGGGACGACCTGAGCCACCCGGGGACAGGCGTGGGTGAGCGTGCCGGTCTTGTCAAAGACGATGGTGTCCGCTTTCGCCACGGCCTCCAGGAATTTGCCTCCTTTGACGGTGATGTGCTCGCGCCCCGCCTCCCGCATGGCGGAGAGAACCGCCAGCGGTATGGCCAGCTTCAGAGCGCAGGAAAAATCCACCATCAGTACCGACAGGGCCCGGGTCACGTTCCGGGTGAGGGCCAGGCTCAGCAGGCTCCCGGCAAAGGTATAGGGCACCAGCTTGTCTGCCAGACTGGACGCCTTGGCCTCGGCGGCGGACTTCATCTGTTCCGACCGCTGGATCATCTCCACAATCTGGTCGTACCGGCCCTGGCCGGAGGCCTGGCGCACCGCAAGGACGCACTCCCCCTCCTCCACCACGGTGCCGGCGTAGACCGCTCCGCCAGGCCTCTTAGCCACGGGGACGGACTCGCCGGTGAGGGAGGACTGGTTAACAGTGACTTCTCCGTCCGCCACCACACCGTCCAGGGGGATGATGCTCCCCGCCCGGACCACCACCCAGTCGCCGGGCCTGATCTGGCCGATGGGGGTGAGTACCTCTCCGGCCTCTGTCTTCAGCCACACCCGGTCCACATGGAGAGACAAGCTCTCTGCCAGGTCGGCCACAGACTTTTTTCTCGTCCAGTCCTCCAGCAGCTCGCCAATCTCCAGAAGGAACATCACCATGCCGGCGGTGCCGAAATCCCGGCGGCATGCGGAAATCCCGATGGACAGGGCATCCAGCAGCTCCACCTTGATCTGCCGCCGGCACAGGCACCGCAGCCCCTTGCGCAGGAAGGGAATCATGTGCCAGACTATCCGGGCCGCCCGCAGCGGGGCAGGCAGAAACAGGGCGGCGGCCGCTTTCACCGCCACCTTGCCGGCCAGCCGCTCTTGAAATTCCCGGTTCAGGGCCCGTGTGCTGTGGCCGGGCAGTGCGGCCGCCTCCTCCGCTCCGGCCCAGGTGAAGCTGCCGAGGGCGGCGAGCACAGCCTCCCGCTCCCCTGCGTAGGTCACAATGGCGCAGCAGGTACGCTCATGGACCACTGCTTCCCGGACCCAGGACTGTCCCTTCAGCCAGGTTTCCAGCAGATCCGCTTGGCGCAAGGTCATGCTTTTCTGCTGGAGCCGCAGGCGCATCCGGTTCCGGCTCTCATGTACGATAGTCGCTTTCACAGAAATCTCTCCTCATGGAAAAAGGGAGCCGTTCTCCGGCTCCCTTCCGCGGTTTTAGGCCTCCCGGCCTTCCACTTGGGCTCCGGCCTCCTGGGCGGCCCGAGCCTCGTTGATGTCCCTGGCGGAGGCCAAAATATCAGCGGCATTCTCCTGAACAGATGTAACGGTCTCCATTATGCTGTCCTTCATCCGCAGCCCGGCGGCAGTGATGTGGGTATAGGCCTTCTTGGCATCTTTGCTGGTAAGCAGCTTCACGCCGGCAGAGCCAAACAGGGCGCCGCCTGCAAAACAGGCCAGTCTGACATAGTGCTTCATCATGTGGGACTCTTCCTTTCTGCCTTATTTGCGTTTGTAGCCTGTAATCATCACCATGATCATACAGATCACAGCGCCCCAGGCCCAGAAGCGATGTTGTTTCATTCCGATTTCCTCCTGTCCGGAAGCAAACTCGTCTCTTCGCATGCTGAAATATTATAGCAGGCGGATCACCCTGTGTATCGCCAAACCGGACGATGTTATGCCGATTCAGACATTTTTTCGGTACATGGCCGGTGTCGTGCCGTACTGCCGGCGGAAGGCAGCGGAGAATTGACTGGCACTGCCGTATCCCACTGTCTGGGCCACCCCCAGCACACTGAGGGAAGGGTCCCGCAGCAGCTCTGCCGCCCGCTCCATCCGCCGCTTCTGCAGCCAGGTGTGAACCGGCAGACCATACAGGCGGCGGAATTCCGCTTTGAATACAGTGGCAGAGAGACAGGCCCGGCGGCTCAAAATCGGGATGGTAAGCGGCTCGGCCAAGTGTTCCTCCATGTAACGTCGGATTTCCGTCAGTCTCCGCACCATTTCCCGATCCAACGCTTTGTCCGGAGCTGTGTCTGCCGCCTCTCCCTCCGGGTTTGAGAGCAGGTAGAGAAGCTCCACCGACTTCCACACACACCACCGCGCCCGCTCACCTCGGGGCAGGCGGTTCAGGTTAGCAAAGGCCGCCCGGCTCCAGTCGGTGGGACCCTCCGCGGCACAGCCGCCCTGGCTGGCCATCCACCGTCGAACCTGCCCCGTGTCCAAGGTCAGTCCGCCCAACAGGCTGCAGATGGTTTTCAGGCTTTCCCGGGCACCCCGGGCGTCTACCGCCACGAGAACGCCCGCCAAGGGGGCGTCCGCCCTGACACTGGCCAGGCCGGAGAGATCGGTGAGGAGCAGCACCTGCCGGGCCCCCGCTTTCAAAACCGTTCCGTCCCGCCGCACCAGAGTCACCATCCCGGTTTGGCAGAACAGGACCTCGAAATGCAGGGGCTCCAGCCGGGGAGACAAAAAGCAAGGGAAGGCCCCCTCGTTCAGGGAGAACAGGCAGGCCTGCACACCGGGCATCACCTGTACCCATTCTCCCCGGTCTGCCAAAAATTTTGCCAGCATCCGTCCGCCTCCTCTCCATTCGTCTGCTTCCTGACTGCTTACCGGCTGAACAGGCCCTTTTTCTCCCAGGGCTCCTTCCGAATCTCCCCCACCTCATAGCCAGCGGCGGAAACGGCTGCGCGGAGAGTCCCCTCGTCCAGTTCCCTCTCCGCAAGCACCGTAGTTTCGCTTTTGCTTCGGGACGAAGCGACCCTCTTTACCGGGAAAGCTTTGCGCACTGCGTCGTTCACATGGCTCTCACACATACCGCACATCATACCATCCACATGAATCGTGTACCTCCACATTGTCTGTCCCTCCATGATTCTGATAACAGCTTGTTGAAAAAGTCCTTCTGCAGAAAATTCCTGCAGCCGCAGGAATAAAATTGAATCCGTCATTTCCGGCGGCGGGTACGTCGGAAATGACACCTCTCACGAAATGTTTGACCGGCCATGCCCGGGTACCCGGAAAAAGCATTTTCATGGTTTTCCCGGAGCAGAGCCGCAGCGAAGGAACTGGGCATCCGGTTTTACGCGGAGGCGCGCGTTTTGCAGCTTGTGTCGGCGACATCAAGGCGAAAATTCCGTACAGCCCGGCTTGAAAAGGCGGCGTGCCGCTTTTCCGACCGTTACATCGTTCATTTTGCTGAGTTGTTATATACAGCGTTTCATGGAGAAGCACCCCAATGGCCGGAAGGAAAAACAAGTTTTATGTATCAGCCGCAACACCTGCGCAACCGCAAAAACTATCCCCGCCGGGCGAAAGCAAAAGCAGTGAAGCACGGTGCCGTCAGGCCTGGCATAGGCACCCTCCGCAGTCAAAATCTTAGTTAGCAATAACTAACCTTTGGACAGTATACACCCTTCCAACTTAAAAATCAAGACCACCGCCTTGTTTTTCAGCAGTTTTACAGCGCGCATCACACCTGAATACCCAAGCCCGCCGCGCCCGCGCCATCTCGTCCTTGCGCCGAAGCACGACGCCCCCGCCTGATCCCCGGATAGCGGGCATATCCGCTCCGCAGGAATGGTCAAAGCCAGGCGGTCAGCCTCCCGGCGTATGCATCATAGCCGTCGGCCTTCTGCCCCTGCGGCAGAGTTTTCCTGTACATGCCGGAAGCTTTAACCCCTCTGCATGGAACCGCCCTGTTTCAAAAAAAGGAGACTGTGGAAAAAGCGGCTTGTCAACGTCAGCACATTGACAAGCCGCTTTTTCCAGTTAGGCTGCATGAAATTTTCACCTTGATGCTGTCGTCACAAGCTTCGGTTCCCTCGCGTCCGTGTAAATCCGGATGCCCGTTCCCTTCGCTGCGCCTCCTCGTCCGGACAGTCATGGAAATGCTTTTCCGGGTACCCAGCATTGTTGGTAAGCCGGGGATTTTTAAAGGGTTCCGATAAAATCAATTTTCCCCGCCCTGAGGCCTTGTCTGCTGCAACCCCCTGATCGTTCTCTTTCCTTTAGGCGAGCTTTGCGGCAAAATCCGCCATGGCCTCGGAGATTTTCAGCTGCTGGGGACACACCGCCTCGCAGCTGCGGCAGCCGATGCAGGCGCCGGGCTGCTTGTCCGCGGGGATGGCCGACAGGGCCATGGGCGCGAGGAAGCCGCCCCCGGTAAAGCTGTGCTCATTATACAGCGCCAGCAGAGACGGAATATCCAGCCCCTGGGGACAGTGGCTGACGCAGTAGTGGCAGGCGGTGCAGGGCAGCACCGTCTTGCCGGTCATCCCTCTGGCCGTTTCCAGCAGCTTGTCCATCTCCGCACTGCTCAGAGGCTTCTCCTCCTGGAAGGTGGCCAGATTCTCCTTCATCTGGTCCAGGTTGGACATTCCCGAGAGAATCACTGTCACGCCGGGGATGCTCTGGAGGAACCGGAAAGCCCAGGCCGGCACTGTCTCCTCCGGCCGCATGGCCTTCAGGGGGGCGGCCTCCTCCTCAGACAGCCGGGCCAGCCGCCCGCCCCGCAGAGGCTCCATCACCCACACCGAGATGTGGTACTGCTCCAGCAGCTCCACCTTGGCCTTGCAGTCCTGAAATTCCCAGTCGATGTAGTTCAGCTGGAGCTGACAAAACTCCATGTGCGCCCCATAGGCCTCCAGAAATCGCTTCAGCACCGGCATGGCCCCGTGGCAGGAGAAGCCCAGATGGCGGATCCGGCCGTTTTTCTTCTGCTCCAGCAGATAATCCAAAATGCCGTATTGGGGATCCAGATAGGCATCAATGTTCATCTCGCACACGTTGTGGAAGAGATAGAGGTCAAAATAGTCCACTCCGCACTTTTTCAGCTGCTCCTCAAAAATCTCCCGCACCTTGCCCATGTTGGACAGATCATAGCCGGGAAACTTGTCTGCCAGATAGAACTGTTCTCTGGGATAGCGGGCCAGCGCCTTTCCAATGGCGCGCTCTGAATTGCCGCTGTGGTAGCCCCAGGCGGTATCATAATAGTTGATCCCCTGCTCCATGGCGCAGTCGGTCATGGCATCCACCGCCGCCTGGTCCACCCGGGCGTCGTCCCCGTCCAAAACCGGCAGACGCATACAGCCCATTCCCAGCGCGGACAGCTTCAGTCCCTGAAATTCCTTGTACAGCATTACGTTGCTCCTCCTGTTTCTTCCGATTCCGCGCTCCGCCCGCCGGCGGGCGGAGCGGCAGCGCGGCAGGCTGCTTTCTTTTTTTATTTTACTGCCTTTTTCCGTCCATTTCAAATGCCTGTTCTGCATACCCCTCCATGCCCAAGCCGTATCTCTCTTCCTTCTCTTTCCATATGCCGCGTGCATGGTAAACCATAGAGAAAAAGCATTTGATTTTTCCAAAGGCAATCGGTATAATAACCTTGAAATTTTATTCCAGCGGTCAGCATCCAGGGACAGCCGGCAGGAAGCCGGCTTGTGGGGGCAGAAGCCCCTCCCCCCAGCCGCTGGGAGAGCCGTATGCAATTTTGTTTTTCTTTGCAGCAGCCGAGATGCCAGGAAGGCGTCCACACCCCACAGGGGTGTTGGCGTCTTCTTTTTTGTGAAAGGAGCCCTGATTTCGTGACATTAGAGACATTCTTTCAGGCCGTTCCAAGGGCGGCCGCCGCTTTTTCCGGCGGAACGGACTCCGCCTTTCTGCTCTGGGCGGCCAAGCACTGCGGATGTGACATCCGCGCCTATTATGTCAAAACCGCCTTTCAGCCCGACTTTGAGCTGGCGGACGCCCGGCGGCTGTGCCGGGAGCTCTCCATCCCCCTGACCGTTCTGGAGGCGGACATTCTGGCGGTTCCCGGGGCGGCGGCCAACGGGCCGGACCGCTGCTACCACTGCAAGCGGGCCCTGTTCTCCCTGCTGCGGGAGGCCGCCCGGCGGGACGGATATGGCCTGCTTCTGGACGGCACCAACGCCTCGGACGACGCGGGGGACCGGCCCGGCATGCGGGCCCTGCGGGAGCTGGAGGTGCGCTCCCCCCTGCGGGAGTGCGGCCTGACCAAGGACGAGGTGCGCCTCCGCTCCCGTCAGGCCGGGCTGTTCACCTGGGACAAGCCCGCATACGCCTGTCTGGCCACCCGGGTGCCCACTGGGGTCCCCATCACCGCCCCGGACCTGGAGAAGGTGGAGCGGGCGGAGGAGGCCCTGGCCGCGCTGGGCTTTTCGGATTTCCGGGTGCGGCTCTTCCACGGCGCCGCCCGGCTCCAGGTGCCCCGGGCGCAGCTGCCCCTGGCGCTGGAAAAGCGGACGGATCTGCTGGCCGCATTGGGCGGCGATTTTTCCCAGGTCCTGCTGGAGCTGGAAGTGCGGCCCTGAGCCCCAAACCGGGACACGGGCCGGTGTGAGAACGGAGGTTTTCGCGATGGACAACAAGCACGACATTTTAGCGCTGCTCCGCAGGGTGGCCGACGGCGCAGTGGAGCCGGAGGACGCGCTGCTGGAGCTGAAGGAGGCCCCTTTTGAGGATCTGGGGTATGCCAAGGTGGATCTGCACCGCAGCGTCCGACAGGGGTCGGCCGAAGTGATTTACGGCGCGGGCAAGACCCCGGAGCAGATCATCGGCATTCTGCAGACCATGGGGGCCCGGGGCTGTCAGAACATTTTGGTCACCCGCATCGGGCAGGAGGCGGCGGACCAGGTGTCCGCCGCTGTCCCCCTGGACTACCACCCCCAGCCCCGGCTGGGCATCGCCTTCCCCGGAGTCCAGAAGCGGCTGGGGAACATTGTGGTGGCCACCGGCGGCACCAGCGACATGCCGGTGGCGGAGGAGGCCGCCCTGACCGCCGAGGCCATGGGCAACCGCGTCACCCGTCTGTACGACGTGGGGGTGGCCGGGCTGCACCGCCTGCTGTCCAACCTGGACGTTCTGATGTCCGCCCGGTGCGTGGTGGCGGTGGCCGGTATGGAGGGGGCCCTGGCCTCGGTTATCGGCGGTTTGGTGGACTGCCCTGTCATCGCCGTGCCCACCAGCGTGGGCTACGGGGCCAGCTTCGGGGGGCTGTCCGCCCTGCTGAGCATGCTCAACTCCTGCGCCTCCGGGTGCAGCGTGGTCAATATCGACAACGGGTTCGGCGCCGGCTTTCTGGCCAGCCGGATCAATCAGATGGAAGGCTTGAAGGAGACGAACTGAAATGAAAACACTTTATCTGGAATGCAGCATGGGGGCCGCCGGGGACATGCTTATGTCCGCCCTGTACGAGCTGCTGGAGGACAAGGCGGGGTTTCTCCGCACCATGAACGGGCTGGGTCTGCCGGGGGTCCGGCTGGAGGCCAAGTCCGCCTCCACCTGCGGCATTGCCGGCACCCACATGGCGGTGACCGTGGACGGCCAGGAGGAGCATGAGCCCTCCGCCGCGCAGGCGCCCGCCCACCTCCATGGCGGCGAGCCGGAGCACCACCACGACCATGAACACCACCACGACCACGAGCACAGCCACGCGCACGCCCATGACCATTCGGAGTTCCACCATCATCACCACCATCACGCCACGCCGGGACATATTGCGGAGCTGATTGACGGCCTGTCCCTGCCGGAGGAGGTCAAGATCCACGCCCGTGGGGTATATGACGCCATCGCCCAGGCGGAGGCCAAGGCCCACGGCTGCCCGGTGGGGGACGTCCACTACCACGAGGTGGGGGCGCTGGACGCGGTGGCGGATGTCACCGGCGTGTGCTACGCCCTGTATCTGCTCTGCCCGGACCAGATTCTGGCCTCCCCCATTCACGTGGGCAGCGGCACCGTCCGCTGTGCCCACGGCGTGATGCCCGTCCCCGCCCCCGCCACGGCCAATCTGCTCGCCGGCATCCCCACCTACGGCGGAGCTGTCCAGGGCGAGCTGTGCACCCCCACCGGGGCCGCCCTGCTGGCCCACTTCGCCCAGTCCTTCGGCCCCATGCCCATGATGGCGGCGGAACAGGTGGGCGTGGGCATCGGCACCAAGGAATTCCCCCAGGCCAACTGCGTCCGGGCCTTCTGGGGCGAGAGCCGGGAGGGGGCCAACGGAGAGATTCTGGAGCTGGTGTGCAATCTGGATGATATGACGCCCGAGGCCCTGGCCTTTGCCTGCTCCCGCCTGCTGGAGCTGGGGGCGCTGGATGTCTACACCACGCCGGGCACCATGAAAAAGGGCCGGGCCGGCCACGTGCTCACCGTTCTGTGCGCCCCGGAGCAGGAGGGCGAGATGGCCCGGCACATTCTGCGGGAGACCACCACCAACGGGCTGCGGGTGCGGCGCTGCGGAAAATATTTTCTGGCTCCGGAGGCCGGGCAGGTCCAGACCCAGTGGGGCCCGGTGGGGCTGAAGCTGGCCCGGGGCTATGGCATATCCCACACCAAGCCGGAGTTTGAGGACGCCGCCCGGCTGGCCCGGGAAGCGGGAGTCTCCTATCAGGCCGTTCTGCAGGAGGTTCTGGGGAAGCTGTAACCCGGCTGCCGCCGCAAAACTTCTTGCACGCAAAGGATGAAATCTATGAAGCAAAATTCCTTTACAATTATTCTGTTTTCAGTTATTCTGTCCCTCTCCGTTTTGCTGTCCGCCTATCAAGGAAATCAACCTGTCAGCAGTTCCGGTCCCGTTCAGGGCACGGACACCGTGGTCGTCGCCATGGACCCCAATTCCGAGCCCGCCGCGGGCTTTGACCCGGCCTATGGCTGGGGGGCCGGGGAACACGTCCACGAGCCCTTGATCCAGTCCACCCTCACCGTGACCAATCCGGACCTGACCATCGGCTATGATCTGGCCACTGACTTCTTTGTCAGCGACGACGGCCTGACCTGGACGGTAACCATTCGGGAGGACGCGGTCTTCACGGACGGGGAGGCCCTGACTGCGGAGGACGTGGCCTTTACCTACAACACGGTTAAGGCCTCCAGCTCGGTCAACGACTTCACCATGCTGGACTATGCCGAGGCGGCGGACGACACAACCGTGGTCTTTCACATGACCCGCCCCTTCTCCATCTGGCCCTATACCATGGCGATTGTGGGCATCGTGCCCGAGCACGCCTATGACGCCGCCACATATGGCTCCAATCCCATCGGATCCGGCCGCTACACGCTGGTCCAGTGGGACCGGGGCCAGCAGGTGATTTTGGAGGCCAACCCCAATTATTACGGAGACGCTCCCGTCATGGAGCGGGTTGTCATCCTCTTTATGGAGGAGGACGCCGCCTTTCTGGCCGCCCAGGCGGGCCAAGTGGACGTGGCCTACACCTCTGCCACCTACTCCGACCAGACTGTGGACGGCTATACCCTGACCGCCTATGACAGCGTGGACAACCGGGGCATCAATCTCCCCGCCGTTCCCGCCGGAACCGACGCGGCAGGCCGGGTCGTGGGCAACGACTTCACCGCCGACGTTCTGGTCCGCCGGGCCATCAACATCGGCATCGACCGCCAGGAGATGATTGACCATGTGCTGAACGGCTTCGGCTCCCCCGCTTACAGCGTGTGCGACGGCCTGCCCTGGTATAACCCTGCCGCACAGGTGGAATACGACCCGGAGGGCGCGGCCCGCCTGCTGGATCAGGCGGGCTGGCTGTTGGGCGAGGACGGTACCCGGTGGAAGGATGGCACGCAGGCATCACTGGAAATTCTCTACTCCACAGGGGACTCGGTGCGCCAGGCCCTGGCCGCCGATCTGGCCGAACAGCTGGGCGAGCTGGGGATCGCCTGCACCATCCGCGGCGTGGGCTGGGACACCGCCTACACCGATGCCCTGCGCACCCCCCTGGTTTGGGGCTGGGGGGCGCACACCCCCATGGAGCTGTACAATCTTTATCACAGCCAGGGAGCGGGTCAGGACCGTACGGCCCAGTACTCCCCCTACTTGAACGCCGCTGTGGACGAATACATGGATCAGGCCCTGGCCAGCACCGATCTGGAGGAGTCCTACCGCCTGTGGCAGCTGGCCCAGTGGGACGGCTCCACCGGCGTCACCCAGGAGGGGGATATCCCCTGGGTGTGGCTGGTGAATGTGGACCACCTCTACTGGGTGCGGGATGGGCTTGAGATTGCCCAGCAGAAAATTCACCCCCACGGCCACGGCTGGTCCCTGGTCAACAACGTGGACCAGTGGAGCTGGACATGAGAAAGGAAGGATTTTCTTGAAGCACCGCCTGCGGTTTGCCGCAAAGGAGCTGCTGCGCATGGCTCTGCTCCTGCTGGGGGTCAGCCTGGCCGCCTTTGCCCTGATGACCGCCTCCCCCCTGGATCCCCTTCAGACCAATGTGGGACAGGCCGCCCTGGGCTCCATGAGTCAGGAGCAGATTGCCAATCTGGAGGCCTACTGGGGGATGGACACCCCGCCGGCGGAGCGCTATCTGAACTGGCTGTCCGCCTTTCTGCACGGGGATCTGGGCACCTCGCTGCTCTACCGCCAGCCGGTGGCCCAGGTCGTGGCCCAGCAGCTGGGGAACTCGCTGTGGCTGCTGCTGTTCGCCTGGATCTGCTCCGGCGTGCTGGGGCTGGCCCTCGGGGTGCTGGCGGGCGTATACCGGGGGCGGCTGCCCGACCGGATCATCCGGGGGTACTGCCTGCTGATTTCCAGCACCCCCGCCTTCTGGCTGGCCATTCTGCTGCTGATTATTTTCTCCGTCTGGCTGGGCTGGCTGCCCATCGGCCTGTCCGTCCCCATCGGGGCCGAGGCGGCCGCCGTCACCCTGACCGACCGGCTGCGCCACGCCATTCTGCCCGCCCTGACCCTGAGCATCACCGGCGTGGCCAACATCGCCCTGCACACCCGGGAGAAGGTGGCCGACGTGATGGAGTCTGACTATGTGCTCTTCGCCCGGGCCCGGGGGGAGTCCACCGGCTCCATTGTCCTGCGCCACGGCCTGCGGAACATCGCCCTGCCCGCCCTCACGCTGCAGTTTGCCTCCATCAGCGAGATCATCGGCGGCTCGGTGGTGGTGGAACAGGTCTTCTCCTACCCCGGGCTGGGGCAGGCGGCGGTGACAGCGGGCCTGGGCAGCGACCTGCCCCTGCTGCTGGGCATCACCGTGGTCACCTCTGCCCTGGTCTTTGGGGGGAATCTGGCCGCCGACCTGCTGTACGGCGCGGTGGATCCCAGGATCCGAAGGGGGGCCGCCAGAGAATGAAGCCGCTGAACCGCCGGCAGAGCACACTGCTGTTCGTGTCCGCCGCCGTCCTTGTCCTGGCAGCCGTCACCGCCGCCGGCATTCTGCTGGAGGACCAGGCCGCGGCCACCGATTTTTCCCGCCGGAACCTCTCCCCCGGCCTTTATGCCCTCTTCGGCACCGACTGGATGGGCCGGGACATGCTGGCCCGGACTCTGGCCGGCCTGTCTTTAAGCATCCGCATCGGCCTGCTCACCGCGGCGGTCAGCGCCGTGGCCGCCCTGGTGGTGGGGGCCTGCGCCGCCCTGCTGGGGGGCTGGGTGGACGCGGTTCTCTCCTGGTGCATTGATCTTGTCATGGGTATCCCCCATATCCTGCTGGTGATGCTCATCTCCATCGCCTGCGGCCGGGGCTTTGTGGGGGTGGTGGCCGGGGTATCCCTGAGCCACTGGCCCTCCCTGGCCCGGGTCATCCGGGGCGAGGTGCTGCAGCTGCGCCGGGCTCCCTACGTCCTGGCCGCGGAAAAGCTGGGCGTCTCCCGCTGGGGCATACTCCGGCGGCACCTGCTGCCCCATCTGCTGCCCCAGTTCCTCACCGGCCTGATTCTGCTCTTCCCCCACGCCATCCTGCACGAGGCCAGCGTGACCTTTCTGGGCTTGGGACTGTCCTCCGAGCAGCCGGCCATCGGGGTGATCCTCTCCGAGAGCATGTCCTATCTCACCACCGGCCGGTGGTGGCTGGCCATCTTCCCCGGCCTGGCTCTGGTGCTGGTGGTCGCGCTGTTCGCCCTGCTGGGGGAGCGGCTGCGCCTGCTGCTGGATCCCGCCAGCACACACGAATAGGAGGCAGAGCCATGGACGCAATTTTGGAAATTGAGCACCTGTCCCTCCAGTTTACCCAGTACGCCGCCGGCTTTCAGCAGCGGCGGCTTCCGGTTATCCGGGATCTGTCCCTGACCGTCAGGCCGGGCCAGATAGCCGCCGTGGTGGGGGCCAGCGGCTCGGGGAAAAGCCTGCTGGCCCACAGCATTCTGGGGCTTCTCCCCTACAACAGCCGGCCGGAGGGCTCCATCCGGTATGCCGGGCAGCCCCTGACGCCCCAGCGGGCCGCCGCTCTGCGGGGCCGGGAGATTGTCCTGGTCCCCCAGGGGGTCACCTATCTGGATCCGCTGATGCAGGTGGGGCCGCAACTGCGGAAGGGGAAGCGGGACGCCGGTACCAGGGCCCGCGTCCGGGCCGCCCTGACCCGGTACGGCCTGGACGCGGAGACGGAGAAGCTGTATCCCTTTGAGCTCTCCGGCGGCATGGCCCGGCGGGTGCTCATCGCCTCCGCCTCGGCAGAGGCGGCCCCCCGGCTGATTATTGCCGACGAGCCCACCCCCGGCCTGGACGCCCGGGCCGCCGCCCGGATTCTGGGACACTTCCGCGAGCTGGCAGAGGAGGGGGCCGGGGTGCTGCTGATTACCCACGATCTGGAGCTGGCTCTGACTGCCGCCAACCGGATCACCGTGTTTTACGCCGGGGAAACCATTGAGGAGGCGGACGCCGCCGACTTCTCCGGCGGGGCCCGCCTGCGCCACCCCTTTACCAAGGCGCTGTGGAACGCCATGCCCCAGAATGGCTTCACCCCCATTTCGGGCGCCCAGCCCTATCCGGGCACCGTGCCGTCGGGCTGTCCCTTCGCCGGGCAGTGCACCCGCTGCACCCAGGCCTGCCGGGATACGGATCCCATCCCCCTGCGCCCCCTGCGGGGCGGGCTGGTGCGGTGCCTGTTCCCAGAGGAGGAACCCCTATGCTCCTGACGGCCGAACATATCACCTTTTCCTACCGCGCCGGGCGCCGGGCGCCCGTGCTGCGGGATGTCAGCCTGGCCCTGTCCTCCGGCGAGCGGGTGGGGCTTCAGGCCCCCAGCGGCCGGGGCAAGACCACCCTGTGCCGTCTGCTGGCGGGATATGAGCTGCCCCAGCGGGGACAAGTCCTGCTGGACGGCAGGCCTTTGTCCTCCTATCGGGGGGCCTGCCCCGTGCAGATGATCTGGCAGCACCCGGAGGTTGTGGTGGATCCCCTCCTGCGGCTGAAGGACACGCTGGCCGAGGCGGGACCGCTGGACCGCCGCCTGATGGAGGCGCTCCATATTCAGGCGGGCTGGCTGGAGCGGTACCCCGCCGAGCTGTCCGGCGGGGAGCTGCAGCGCTTTTGCCTGGCCCGGGCCCTCCGTCCCGAGACCCGCTTTCTTCTCTGCGACGAAATTTCCGCCATGCTGGATCTGGTGACCCAGGCGCAGATCTGGAGCTTTCTTCTGGAGGAGGCGGAGCGCCGCAGGCTTGGCCTGCTGATTGTCAGCCACAACAGCAGCCTGCTGGAGCGGCTGTGCACCCGGATTGTCCCCCTCCCCCCTGTCATCTGAGCCAGTGTCCTCTCCACCCCTTCGATTGCTTTTTCCCCATTTTCCTGCTAAAATAGAGGTCCGCGTCCTGCATTGGGCGCGGACCGATTTTTACTCTTGAAGAAAAGCGAGGTTCCGCCATGAATCGAAAAGAATTGGGCGAGCTGCGCCGCCGCTTCCGCCCGGATCGCAGTGCCATCAGCCGCGTCTATGGCTGTTATGTAAACAGCGCCAGGGAAATTGTCTCCTATCTGGAGGAGTCCCTGGGCCGTATGGCCCAGGAGGAGGTGGAAAAATACCTGGGCTTTTTGAAAAAGGCTCTGTCCGGCCAGCTGGGCAAAAACCTGATTGATATTGTCTTCTCCACCCAGCAGGTGGCGGACAGCGACGAGCACCGGCTGCTCTCCGCCCTGCGCAGCACGGAGCTGAAGGACGGCACGGTCCGGCAGGCCTTTTACGATAAGGTGATCGCCTCTCTGGACATGGGGGACTGTAACTATCTGATTCTGCTGGCCCACGACGCCTATGACGTCCCTTACCGCGGGAAGGACGGCGACAGCCAGGCCGACGCCTCCGACCAGGTATTCTCCTACATCGTCTCCTGCGTCTGCCCGGTGAAGGACGGGAAGCTGGAGCTGGGCTTCTTCCCCGGAGAAAATGAATTTCACAGCTGCACCGCCGGGCAGATTGTCGCCCCCCCGGAGCTGGGCTTTCTGTTCCCGGCTTTTGACGACCGGCGGGCCAACCTCTATAACGCGCTGTTTTACTCCCGCAAGGCAAATGAGCTCCACCAGGAGTTCATCGACGCCATCTTTCATACGGATCCGCCCATGTCGGCCGCAGAACAGAAGGAGGCCTTCCAGGACGCCCTCTCCCAGTCCCTTGGCGCCGACTGCTCCCTGGAGGTGGTGCAGACCGTCCAGTCGCAGCTGCTGGACGCCATGGAGCAGCACAAGCAGAGCAAGGATCCGGAGCCTTTGACCGTGACAGCCCGGGAGGTGGGGCGCATGCTGCAGGAGTGCGGCGCATCCCCGGAGCAGGCCGACGCCTTCTGTGCCCGCTGCGGGGAGCAGTTTGGGGACGGCGCGGCGCTCAACCCCGCCAATCTGGTGGACAGCAAGCGATTTTCCGTTCAGGCCGGCGAGGTGAGCATTTCCGTCAGCCCGGAATACAGCTATCTGGTGGAATCCAGGGTCATCAACGGGCGGAAGTATCTGCTGATTCCGGCCGACGGCGAGGTGGAGGTCAACGGCATGGCTGTGGCGCTGACCTCCGGTACACCTCTGGCCGGCATCGCCGAATAACCGCCCACTGAACCTTCCGCAGCTCCCATCCCCGCAGGACCGGCGCACTGCCGCAGCCGGCTCTGCGGGGATTTTTCGCCTCTCTCCCCCGTAACGGACGCGCCCCCTTTACTTTGCCGCACACCGCAGAGAGCTCTTGACAAAACCCCGGCAGATGCGTACAATATTGGTCGTCCTATTATTGATACATCAATAGTTGCACCGTCAACGGATATACAGGAGGCGAACTGAATGCGGTATGCCATTCACACCCTGCTGGCCCGCACCACCCACGCCCAGCAGAACTATCTCCGGCCCTATTTGAAGCAGCTGGGCCTCTCCCCCGGCCAGCCGAAAGTGCTGCGCTATCTGGCGGCCCTGGGCCCCAGCAGCCAGCGGGCGCTGGCCGACTACTGCGGGGTGGACCCCTCGGCCATCTGCCGGACGCTGGACAGCATGGAGCGGGACGGATTTCTGATCCGAAAGCCCTCCCCCAGCGACCGGCGCAGCGGACGGGTGGAGCTGACGGAAAAAGGGGCGCGTACCCTGGCGGAGTGGGAGGAACAGTGTATGGTCATCGAGCGGCAGATGCTCCAGGGCTTCTCCCCGGAGGAGCAGGCCCAGCTGACCGACTTTCTGGAACGGGCCTACCGGAATGTGGGCGGCCGCTTTCTGGAGGAGGAGACGCCATGAGGGAGCTTCGAAGCATTGCGCGCTATCTCGCCCCCTGCCGCCGGGAGTTTCTCCTTGCCATTTTTCTTCTGGTGATAGAATGCGGCTTCGAGCTGGTCATCCCCCTGCTTATGACCTCCATCATTGATGTGGGCGTGGCGGAGGGCGATGTGGGCATCATCCTGCTGCAGGGCGGCAAAATGGCGGCCTGCGCGGTGCTGGCCCTGCTGTCCGGACTGCTGTATGCCCGCTTTGCCGCCCGGGCCGCCTACGGCTTCGGCGCGGCGCTGCGGCGGGCGGAATATGAAAAAATCCAGCGCTATGCCTTTTCCAACCTGGATCGTTTTTCCGCCTCCTCCCTGGTCACCCGGATGACCACTGACGTGACCGTGATGCAGAATGCGGTAAACGGCGGGCTGCGGCCCCTGGTGCGCAGCCCGGTGATGCTGGGAATGGGGGTGGGCCTGTCCTTTCTCATGAATGCCCGGCTGGCCCTGATTTTCGTCATCTGCGCGCCGATCCTGGGGATCATTCTGGCCCTGATTGTCCACAAGGTGGGACCCCTGTACAGCCGGCAGCAGACGGCGGTGGACCATCTGAACCGCCAGATTCAGGAGAGCCTGACCGGCATCCGGGCCGTCAAGGCCTTTGTGCGGGGGGACTTTGAAGAGGCGCAGTTCCAGCAGGTCAGCCAGGAGCTGACAGACGCCAGCCGGACCACCTTTCAAAACGCGGTGCTGAATCTGCCCGCCTTCCAGCTGGTCATGTACAGCTGCGTGGTGCTGATTATGTGGTTTGGCGGAAACCTGATCATGGCCGGTGAAATGAAAATCGGGGAGCTCACCGGATTTTTGAGCTATGTGCTCCAGGTGATGAACTCCGTGATGATGATCTCCAACGTCTTTCTGCTCCTGACCCGCTCCCTCACCAGCGCCCGGCGCATCTGTCAGGTGCTGGAGGAGGAGCCCGACCTGAAGCAGCCGGAGCAGGCGGAGAGCCGCGTGGCCGACGGCAGCGTCGACTTTGACCACGTGTCCTTCAAATACCGGGCGGAGGCGGAGAAATATGCCCTGCACGATGTAACCCTGCATATCGCCGCGGGGGAAACCGTCGGCATCATCGGCGGCACCGGCTCGGCCAAAAGCACCCTGGTGCAGCTGATTCCCCGGCTGTACGACGCCAGCCAGGGCACCGTCCGGGTCGGGGGCCGGGATGTGCGGGACTATGACCTGACTGCCCTGCGGGATGCGGTCGGCATCGTACTGCAGAAAAATGTGCTCTTTTCCGGCACCATCCGGGACAACCTGAAGTGGGGCAGCCCCAGCGCCACCGACGAGGAGCTTTGGGCGGCCTGCCGGGCCGCCTCTGCCGACGAATTTCTCAGCCGGATGCCCAAGGGGCTGGACACCGACCTGGGCCAGGGCGGCGTCAACGTATCCGGCGGGCAGAAGCAGCGGCTGTGCATCGCCCGGACCCTGCTGAAAAATCCCAAGGTGCTGATCTTCGACGACTCCACCAGCGCCGTGGACACCGCCACCGAGGGCAGAATCCGAAAGGCCCTGGCCCAGCGCCGGGACGTGACCAAGCTGATTATCGCCCAGCGGCTGACCTCTGTGATGGACGCGGACAAAATTGTGGTTTTGGAGGACGGACGGATCCATGCGGTGGGCACCCATGCCCAGCTTTTGGCACAGGATCCCATTTACCAGGAGATCTATCACTCGCAGATGAAAGGGGACGGCACAGATGGCTAGAATATACAGCGGCAAGCGGCCGAAAAATCTGCGCCGCACCTTTGGATCGTTTGTCCGGTATCTGGGCCGGCACCGCCTCATGCTGGTCCTGGTGGCCATCCTGGCCGCTGTCAGCGCCCTGGCAAACCTGCTGGGGACCTATATGATTAAGCCCATTGTCAATCGGTTCGTGGTTCAGGGGGATATGCAGGGGCTGATGTTTGGGGTCGGCGTCACCGCCGCCATCTATGCGGTGGGGGCCCTGTCCACTCTGGGCTATACCCAGATGATGGTGCGGGCGGCGCAAAAGGTGCTTCTGGATATCCGGGGCGACCTGTACCACCGGCTTCAGACCCTCCCCCTGCGCTTTTTTGACCAGAACCGAAAGGGCGACCTGATGAGTCTATTCACCAATGACGTGGACACTATCTCCGACGCCCTGAACAACAGCTTTGCGGTGCTGATCCAAAGCGCCGTTCAGCTGGTCGGCACCCTGGTGCTGCTGTTCCTGCTCAACTGGCAGCTGTCCTTCCTGGTGCTGATTGGATATGGGGTCATGTTCTGGTACATCCGGTACAGCGGGACGCGCAGCAAATTCTATTTCAACCGCCAGCAGGAGCACCTGGGCGATCTGGACGGATACATCGAAGAGATGGTGGCCGGACAGAAGGTGGTCAAGGTGTTCAGCCACGAGCAGGCCAACCTCCAGGGCTTTCTGGAGCGCAACGAGGCCCTGTGCCAGGCCGGCACCAGCGCCCAGAGCTATGCCGGCACCATGATTCCCGCGGTGGTGACCATCTCCTATCTCAACTACGCGCTCATCGCGGTGCTGGGGGGCATCATGGTGATCCGCGGCCACTCCGACCTGGGCAGTCTGGCCAGCTATCTGGTCTTTGTCCGCCAGTCGGCCATGCCCATCAACCAGCTGACCCAGCAGGGGAACTTCCTCCTGGCCGCTCTTGCCGGTGCGGAGCGGATTTTTCAGACCATGGAGGAGCCCGCCGAGGTTGACGAGGGAACCGCAGAGCTGGTGAACGTGCGCCGGGAGCCCGACGGAGCGCTGACGCCCTGCCGGGAAAAGACCGGCCAGTGGGCCTGGCGGGACAGCGCCCGGACGGAGGCGCCTCTGGTCCCCCTGCGGGGCGACGTGCGCTTTGACCATGTCACCTTCGGCTATGAGCCCGGGCAGACCATCCTCCGCGACATCACTCTGTACGCCAAGCCGGGCCAGAAGGTGGCCTTTGTGGGCTCCACCGGGGCGGGCAAAACCACCATTATCAACCTGATCAACCGCTTTTATGACGTGACCGGCGGCACCATTACCTATGACGGCATCGACGTGCGGGACATCCGCAAGGACGATCTCCGCCGCTCCCTGGGCATTGTCCTTCAGGACACCCACCTGTTCACCGGCACGGTGGCCGACAACATCCGATTTGGAAAGCTGGACGCCACCCGGGAGGAGGTGGAGCGGGCGGCCCGCATTGCCAATGCGGATTCCTTTATCCGCCGCCTGCCCCAGGGGTACAACACCATGGTCACAGGCGACGGGTCCAACCTGAGCCAGGGACAGCGGCAGCTGCTGGCCATTGCCCGGGCCGCCGTGGCCGACCCGCCCGTGCTGATTCTGGACGAGGCCACCTCCTCCATCGACACCCGCACCGAGGCCCTGATTGAGAAGG
>JAHYYS010000038.1 GCA_019424865.1 bacterium | reverse complement strand
GCGGAGAGGATGGCGTGCTCCAGCTCCTTTAATTCCTGGGAAATATACCGCTCGGCGTTCACCGTGGTCTGCTTCCGGGTCCAGTCGGCGGGCACCAGGTCAATCTGAGAGCGGGCCACCTCGATGTAATAGCCAAAGACCTTGTTGGACTTGATTTTCATATTCTTGATGCCGGTCTGCTCCTTGGTGCGCACCTCCAGATCGGCCAGCAGCTCGGCGGAGTGGTTGAGGATGTTGCGCTGCCGGTCCACCTCGGGGTCAAAGCCGTCCCGGATAAAGCCGCCCTCCCGCACGGAGAAGGGGGGCTCGTCCACCAGGGCCCGCTGGAGCAGCTCCCGCAGCTGGGGCAGGTCGTCCAGCTCCCCCCGCAGGGACTGGAGCAGGGCGGAGGGGCAGTGGGCCAGCAGGTCCCGGATCTGGGGCAGCTTCCCCAGGCCGGCGCACAGGGCTACCAGGTCCCGCCCGCCGGCGGAGCCGTACACCACCCGGCCGATGAGCCGCTCCAGGTCGGTGACCTCCCGCAGGACGGCGGAGAGCTCCTCCCGGGTGATGATGTCCTCCACCAGGTCGCTCACCGCCTGCTGCCGCCGGGCAATCTGCACCGGGGAGAGGAGGGGGCGCTCCATCCACCCCCGGATGAGCCGCCCGCCCATGGCGGTCCTGGTCTTGTCCAGCACCCACAGCAGGCTCCCCTTTTTGTCCTTGGAGCGGATGGTGGCGGTGAGCTCCAGGGTCTGCCGGGCGGTGAGGTCCAGCTCCATAAACTGCCCCGAGGTGTAGTAGGAGAAGGCGGCGATGTGGCTTAAATCGGTCTTCTGGGTCTCGTACAGATAGGTCAGCAGGCCCCCCGCCGCCTGGACGGCCGCCTGGTCCCCCTGGGGGATGGACTCCAGCCCGGCGCGGAACTGCTTTTGCACCAGGGGGAGGGCCGCGTCATAGCGGAAGCGCCCCTCGCCGCCGTTTTCGCACATGCAGTCCAGCCGGCTCTTTAAAAAGTCGGTGAGCCCCTCCAGGTGCCAGGCCCCGTCGGACAGCACCGCCTCGGCGGGGTGAAAGCGGCCCAGCTCGTTTTCCAGGTGGTCCCGGGCCTCCTCCCCGGTGGGGAAGGAGGTGCCGAACACCTCGCCGGTGGACAGGTCGCACAGGCACAGGCCCACGGCGGCGGAGTCGGCATAGATGGAGCACAGGAAGTTGTTCTTCCCCTCCTCCAGCATGGAGGAGGACATGACCGTCCCCGGGGTGATGACCCGGATGATCTCCCGATCCACCAGCCCCTTGGCCAGGGCCGGGTCCTCGGTCTGCTCGCAGATGGCCACCTTATAGCCCTTGGCGATGAGCCGGGCGATGTAGCTGTCACAGGAGTGGTAGGGCACCCCGCACATGGGGGTGCGCTCCTCCGGGGGCTTGCTCCGGTCCCGGGTGGTCAGCGTCAGGTCCAGCTCCTTGGATACCAGCTTGGCGTCCTCGTTGAACATCTCGTAAAAATCGCCCAGCCGGAAAAAGAGGATGGAATCGGGGTTTTGGGCCTTGATATCCAGATACTGCTGCATCATGGGGGTGAGTTCGGGCATGGATTCACCGTCTTTCTGTCTTGTGCGGGGCGGGCGGCGCCCCGCGTGGTGTTGAAATGGATGGAAATAGGGGCCGCACAGGGCACCCGTTTTTTCGTGGGCGGATATGAACCGCTCCCCACACCAGATTCCCGCTTTTCGTAGGGGCGGATATTATCCGCCCGCCGCACCGGGCACCCGTTCTTGCGTAGGGGCGGATATTATCCGCCCGCCGCACCGGATTCCCGTCCTTTCGTAGGGGCGCACAGTGTGCGCCCGCGGTTTCGCGGCTGTTTGCGATTCCTCCGACGCGGAAACGCTGGGGCCGCGGCCCGCGCCGGGGTACGTCCCAAAGGGCCGCAGGCTGTGCATGGGCGGGCGGCCGCGAGGGCCGCCCCTACGGGGGCGAAGGGAAGGGAATGCCGGGTCCGGCGGGCTGAAGGAAAGGGGATGCCGGGTCCGGCGGGCCGGTCTGGGACCGGCCCCTACGGGGGAGGCGGAACACCGCGCGCCGGGCGGATACGTTCCGCCCACGGTATCGAATTTCCGTTTTTCGTGGAGGTGGATATGCACCGCTCCCACACCAGATTCCCGCTTTTCGTAGGGGCGGATATCATCCGCCCGCTGTGTTGGGCACCCGTTTTTTCGTAGGGGCGGATATTATCCGCCCGCCGCACCGGATATCGGTTTTTTGTGCGGCGGGCTTGAACCGTCCCCCGCACCGGGCACCCGTTCTTGCGTAGGGGCGCACAGTGTGCGCCCGCGGTTTCGCGGCTGCCTGCGATTCCTATGACGCGGAAACGCTGGGGCCGCGGCCCGGGCCGGGGTACGTCCCAAGGGGGCGCAGGCTGAACCCAGCGGGCGGCCGCGAGGGCCGCCCCTACGGGGACGAAGGGGAGGAAATCCCGGACCCGGCGGGCCGGTCTGGGACCGGCCCCTACGGGGGCGAAGGAAAGGGGATGCCGGACCCGGCGGGGCGGGCGGCCGCAAGGGCCGCCCCTACGGGGGCGAAGGGAAAGGGATGCCGGGTCCGGCGGGCCGGTCTGGGACCGGCCCCTACGGGGGAGCGGAACAAAGCCCGCCGGGCGGACACGTTCCGCCCACGGTATCGAATTTCCGTTTTTCGTGGAGGTGGATATGCACCGCTCCCACACCAGATTCCCGCTTTTCGTAGGGGCGGATATCATCCGCCCGCCGCGCTGGATACCCGTCCTTTCGTAGGGGCGCACAGTGTGCGCCCGCGGCTTCGCGGCTGTTTGCGATTCCTCCGACGCGGAAACGCTGGGGCCGCGGACCGCGCCGGGGTACGTCCCAAGGGACCGCAGGCTGTCGGGACGGGCCGAAGGGAAAAGTATACTGACCCCGGCGGGCGGCCGCAAGGGCCGCCCCTACGGGGGCGAAGGGGAGGAAATCCCGGACCCGGCGGGCCGGTCTGGGACCGGCCCCTACGGGGTATCCGCCTCTGGGCCGGGAACGTCGCTGCGCCCGGCCAGATAATCCAGGGTCACCCCGTAAAAATCGGCAATCCGAATCAGGGTGGATAAGCGGGGTTCCGCAGCCCCGTATTCATAATTTTGATAAGCCCGCGGAGCGGCTTTCACCCCCGCGGCGGCCGCAGACTGGGAAAGCCCGCGGGCCTGACGCAGCGCGGTCAGCCGCTCAGAAAAAACAGACATATATGCCTCCGTCTCTTGACAACGCATAAAGATGCGTATATGATAATGGCAAGCAAACGTATATTGATGCGTCAGGAGGAATTCACATGCCCACCTTACTTGACCTTTTATACCAATACGCCCAGGAGCAGCGGATGGGCGCCGCCCTGTCGGCGGCGGGGCCGGACTTCCGCGCGGCCTGCCGTCTGGCGGAGAAGGCCCGGACGGAGCTGGAGGGGCTGCTGGAGGGCCGGGAGGCCCAGCTGCTCTCCTCCTATCTGGACCACCGGGACCAGGCGGAGCTGGAGATGGAGCGGGCCATGCTCCGCTGCGGGGTGTCCATCGGGCTGGAGCTGGGCCGGCTTTAGGCCAGCTCCCCGAACAGGGACCACTTGTTGGCGTCGGTGATCTTCACGTCCCGGAACTGCCCCAGGGCGCTCTTGTCCCCCACTACCCGCACCAGGCGGTTGCCGGGGGTGCGGGCGGTGAGATCCCACCGGGGATCCTCCGACAGCCCGTCCAGCAGGCAGCGCACCGTCGTCCCCACATAGGCCGCGTGCTTCTCCTCGGAAATCCGGTCCTGAAGGGCCAGCAGGCGGTTGAAGTTGGCCAGCTTCTCCTCGTGGGACATGGGGTCGTCCATTTTGGCCGCCGGCGTGCCCACCCGGGGGGAGAAAATAAAGGTGAACAGGGCGTCAAAGCGCACCTCCTCCAGCACCTTCAGGGTCTCCTCAAACTCCGCCGTGGTCTCCCCGGGGAAGCCCACAATCACGTCGGAGGTGAGCACGATGTCGGGGATGAGGGCTTTCAGGTCCCGGATTTTGGCCAGATACTCCGCCTGGGTGTGGCGGCGGTTCATGGCCTTCAGCACCCGGTCGCTCCCCGCCTGGAAGGGCAGGTGGAGCACCGGGGCCACCTTTTCACACCGGGCCATGGTTTCAAACAGCTTGTGGGTGGCGTCCTTGGGGTGGGAGGTCATAAACCGGATGAGGAAGTCCCCCGGAATGGCGTTCACCCGCTCAAGCAGGTCGGCAAAGTCGCAGGGCGCGTCCAGATCCTTGCCATAGGAGTTCACGTTCTGCCCCAGCAGGGTGATGTCCTGATAGCCCTCCCGGACCAGCTGCTCCACTTCCTTCAAAATGTCCTCCGGCTGGCGGGAGCGCTCCCGGCCCCGGACATAGGGGACAATGCAGTAGGTGCAGAAGTTGTTGCACCCGTACATGATGGACACCCAGGCCTTCACCTTGTCCTGGCGCACCACCGGGATGCCCTCGGCGATGGAGCCGGCCTCGTCGGGGAGCTGGAAGATGCGGCCCCGGCTGGTGAGCAGGGTGTGGAGAAATTCGGGGAATTTCCACAGCATGTGGGGGCCGAAGACCAGATCCACATGGCGGTAGGACTGGCGGATTTTCTCCGCAATATGGGGCTCCTGGGCCATGCAGCCGCACAGGCAGATGATCTGCTCGGGGTGGCGGCGCTTCACATGGACCAGGGCACCCAGGTTGCCCAGCACCCGCTGCTCGGCGTGTTCCCGGATGGCGCAGGTGTTGATGACGATGACCCGGGCCTGCTCCTCGCTGTCGGTGAAGCCGAAGCCCATCTCCTTCAGATAGCCCCGCAGGCGCTCGGAGTCGGCCTCGTTCTGCTGGCAGCCATAGGTGTCCACAAAGGCCAGGGGCTTCTGGGGCCACTGGGCGGTGAGCCGGGCCACCTGACGGCACAGCTCCAGCTGGTGCTGCACCTGCTCCGGGGAGATAACAGTTGTATTGCGCTGCATAAAAATTTCCTCCGTTTCGGGAAATCTGCGCTCCCGAACCGGGCGCACGTTTAGTTTCTCATTATACCATTTCTCCGAAAAAAGCACAACCCCGCCTGTGTGCGGCGGCCGGCCGCAAAAATTTTTATATCCTAATAAACTGCTTTGATAGCAATATAGCGAATTAGCGATGGAAGTTAATAATGAACAAACTAAAATTTTTGTTTTATTAAAAATTGGTTGATTTCAACAAAAGAATGTGTTATGATCAGGCAAAGAGAACATCAGACGCCAACCCGGGCGGAGACATAGCTTCAGGCTGTGGCGGCAGTTGCTGTGGATCCAACTCCGGATGCGGGCCGGCGGATGTTCCCGCGAAAAACGCTCCCCTCGCGGAGCAGGAAAGGGGCTGAAGGAGGCGGTCCCGCGCGAGTGACAAGCTGATAGGGAGTAAAAGGCAAAATTTAGGAAGAGAAGAGAAAAGAGGGGTAAATTATGGAAATTATTACCAATCCCGTAACGATATCTGTTATCGTTCTATGCGTTCTCAGCCTGCTCAAGCTGAATGTGCTTCTTTCCATGCTGATTGCCTGTGTGGTTGGCGGTCTCATAGGCGGAATGGATGTTCCCGGCATTATGAGCACGCTGACAGGCGGTTTTAGCGGAAACGCGACGACTGCTTTGTCTTACATCCTGTTGGGTACCTTTGCAACCGCTATTGCCTCCACTGGCCTGGCGGAGATCCTTTCGAAAAAGCTTAGCCGGATCATCGGCGGGAAAAAGCTGGTTTTACTGGGCGCGATCACCCTGATTGCCTGCCTGTCCCAGAACCTGATCCCCGTACATATCGCCTATATCCCCATTTTGATCCCCCCCATGCTGGCCATGATGAACGAGATGAAGCTGGACCGCCGTGCAGCTGCCTGCTGTCTCGCTTTTGGACATAAGGCTCCTTACATTGCGATTCCCTTTGGCTTTGGCTTGCAGTTCATGACCATCATCCGCGATAACCTGACCGAAAACGGCATGCCTGTCACCATCAATGAAATCACCTCTGTCAACTGGATCTTGGCGCTGTCCATGGTGGTTGGCCTGCTGATTGCGGTGTTTTTCACCTATCGTAAGCCCCGCGAGTACAAGATGGTAGCGGCGGATACCTCTGCCTCTGATGCAATCAGCGAAAAGCTGGAGTACCGCCACTATATTACCATCGTGGCTGCCGTTGTCGTCGTTGTGGTTCAGGTAGTAGCGCAGGATCTGGCCCTGTCCGCTCTGTGCGGCATCATGGTTATGATCGTTTTCGGCGCCATCAAGTGGAATCAGATCGACGACCAGCTGGCCGGCGGCGTAAAGCTAATGGGCCTGATTGCCTTCGTGATGCTGGTTGCCGGCGGCTATGCCGAGGTTATGAAGGCCACCGGCGGCGTCAATGCTCTGGTTGAGGCCGGTATCGCTGCCATGGGCGGCAGCAAAATTATCGCCGCCATTGTGATTACCCTGATTGGCCTGCTGGTCACCATGGGTATCGGCACTTCCTTCGGCACCGTGCCAGTTCTGGCAGTGCTGTTTGTCCCCCTGTGCGATCAGATTGGCTTCTCTCCCGCCGCCACGATCCTGCTGATGTCCGCGGCTGCCGCTCTGGGCGACGCTGGTTCTCCTGCGTCCGACACCACCCTGGGCCCCACGTCCGGTCTGAGCGCCGACGGCCAGCACGACCACATTTGGGACACCTGCGTGCCCACCTTCCTCCACTTCAACATCCCGCTGATGATCGGCGCGGTGATTGGTGCACAGTTCCTGTAAGCGTTTTAGCGTTTTGATGTAATTCCCTCACAAGAACGGCTGCCGGAAGCTCGTTGCTTCACTGAAATAGGTTCAGGGTTGGGACGAGATTGTCTTTGTGGTGTGAGAGGACCCGGGCTCACCCGGAGTTGACAGCACTTTATTTTGAAACTGGGGGCACGGCAAGGGGCCGCGGGAAAGTTCCCGGTCTGTACGTAAGAAAAAGAGGTAATATATTAGGGAAGACTTCCCCTGTGCGCACCCCCATGGTGATGTGCCAGGTGGTCTTGAATACCGCAGGACAAGAAAAATGTAAAGCGAGGTAGATTATCATGATTATGAATCCTTCCGCCATCAAGAATGTAGTTCTGGACGGCCACAGCCTGACGCTGGAGAGCTTTGTCGCCGTGGCCCGCTACGGCGCCACCGTGGAGCTGGCCGACTCCGCCATGGAGGCCATGAAGAAGTCCCGTGCCCTGGCCGAGAAGATTGCCGACGAGGGCCGCGTGGCCTACGGCATCACCACCGGCTTTGGTGACTTCCAGCGCGTGGCCGTCAGCTCCGAGATGAGCAACCAGCTGTCCACCAACCTGATCCTCAGCCACTGCACCGCCACCGGCGAGCCCTATGCCGAGGAAGTGGTGCGCGGCATGATGCTGCTGCGCGCCAACGCCCTGTGCGTGGGTGTGTCCGGCGTGCGTCCCCTGCTGGTCGAGATGCTCATTGAGATGCTCAACAAGGGTGTCCACCCCGTGGTGCCCCAGAAGGGCTCCCTGGGCTCCTCCGGCGACCTGGCTCCTCTGGCCCATATGTCTCTGCCCCTGCTGGGCAAGGGCGAGGCCGTGTACCAGGGCGTGAAGATGTCCGGCGCCGAGGCCATGGCCAAGGCCGGCATCAAGACTGTGGATACCCTGGTGAGCAAGGAGGGCCTGGGCCTGACCAACGGCACCTGCGCCATGACCTCTGTGGGCTCCCTGGCTCTGTATGACACCATCTGCGCCGCGCAGCTGGGCGACGTCATCGGCTCCCTGGACTTCGAGGGCCTGACCGGCCTGCGCAACGCCTTTGACCCCCGCATCCATGCGGTCCGCGGCCAGAAGGGCCAGTCCCTGGTGGCCGAGAACATGCGCAAGCTGCTGGAGGGCTCCGAGATTCTGGACAACTGCCAGAACGACCGCGTGCAGGACGCCTACGCCCTGCGCTGCATCCCCCAGCTCCACGGCGCTGTGCGTGACGCCCTGGACTATGTGCGCGACAAGGTAGAGATCGAGCTCAACGCCGTCACCGACAACCCCCTGCTGTTCCTGGACGACGAGGCTGTTATCTCCGGCGGCAACTTCCACGGCGAGCCCATGGCCATCCCCTTCGACACCCTGGGCATTGCCTGCTCCGAGATTGCCAACGCCTCCGAGCGCCGCACCGAGCGTATGGTCAACGCCGCTTTGTCCAACGGCCTGACCCCCTTCCTGACCACCGAGGGCGGCGTGAACTCCGGCTTCATGATCGTGCAGTATGCCGCTGCCTCCATGGTGTCTGAGAACAAGGTGTTTGCCCACCCCGCCTCCGTGGACTCCATCCCCTCCTCCGCCAACCAGGAGGACATCGTGTCCATGGGCACCACCGCGGGCCGCAAGGCTGGCATGATTGTCCAGAACACCCTGTCCGTGCTGGCCATGGAGCTGCTGACCTCCTGCCAGGCCATTGACATCCGCCGCCGCCTGAACACCCACGGCCAGGGCATCACCCCCCTGCACCAGGCCATTTATGACCATGTGCGCGAGAAGGTCGCTTTCTTCGAGATCGACCGGGAGATCTGGCCCGACATCGCCGTGGTGGAGAAGATGGTCCGCAGCGGCGAGCTGCTGGACATCGTGAAGGAGTATATCCCCGACTTCCAGTAATTCTGTTCCCATACTACACAGACATGCCATCGCCCGCAGGGGCAGGGAGTTGCTCCCTGCCCCTGTGGGCGTATTTGGAGTAATAAGGAGGACGCAGCCATGAAGCTGAACATACTGCGCGCCGATCCGGCGGGCAACATCACGATTTTTGTGCTGGACCCGGTGGAACGGGCGCAGCGAGCCCACATCGCTGCCCGCATTATGGCGCTGCCCGGCCTGGGCTGTGAACAGGTTGGATTCCTGTGTCAGCCCCGGGAGGGGGGCGACGGCCGGATGGAGATGATGGGGGGCGAGTTCTGCGGAAACGCCACCCGGGCCTTCGGCCTGCTGCTGGCCCAAAAGCTGGGCGGCCCCGCCCAGGTGCGGGTGGAGACCAGCGGCTGTGACCATGTGGTCACAGTGGATACCGACCTGGCTGCCGGCACCGCCCGGTCGGAGATGCCCCTGCCCCTGTGGCTCCGGCCGGCCCGGGCGGCGGGACACAGCGGAACCCTGGTCCACCTGGGGGGCATTGCCCATCTGGTGGTGGAGGATGTGGAGCCCAGCCTGGACTTTTTCCAGGCGGCCGAGCCCCTGTTCCGGGAACTGGAGGGCCTGGATGCCTACGGTGTGATTTTCCTGGACACCGCCCAGGGAAAGATGACGCCCCTGGTAAAGGTGCCCGCCACCGACACCCTGGTGTGGGAAGGGAGCTGCGGCTCCGGCTCCCTGGCCGCTGCACTGTCCCAGAGCGCCGGTCTGGAGGAGGGGGAATTTGCCCGGGACTATCTTCAGCCCGCCGGCGTGGTGCGGGCCACTGTGGTCCGCCGGAACGGATCGGTGACTGCGGCCTATATCGGCGGGCCGGTGACCCTGGGCCAGCCGATGGAAGTGGAACTGTAACAAAAAAGCTGAGACAGCAAATCCGCCCGGAGGGGCCCTGTTCAAAAGCCCCCTCCCGCAAGGAGGGGACGGCTGCCGGCAGGCAGCGAAATCAGAAAAAGCAGCACCGCTCAGAATTTTTTGCCGACAATCTGCCGGGCGGGGCGCCTTTTGGCGCCCCGCCCGGTTTTCTTCCTGCTGGAGAGATTTTAGAAAAGATTTAGAAATGCCCCATAAAAACTTTACAGCGGGGCGCTATGATAAACCACAGCATTTTCAGGGGGCCGGAAGGCAGCCCGGACAAAGGAGGGATCCCTGTTGGTTGAGGTGCACGACCTTGTAAAGCGGTACGGACGGCGGACGGCGGTAAATCATCTGAGCTTTTCGGTGGCAGCGGGCCAGGTCTATGGCTTTCTGGGGCCGAATGGAGCTGGGAAATCCACCGTTATGAACCTGATGACCGGTTATCTGGGCCCCACATCGGGGGAGGTGCTGGTGGACGGAATCAGCGTGGCGAAGGAACCGGAACGGGCCAAGCGGGCCATCGGCTATCTGCCTGAGGTGCCGCCCCTCTATCCGGAGATGACAGTGGAGGAGTATCTGCAGTTCTGCGCCGCCTTGAAGCGGATCCCCAGAGAGGAGCAGGAGGACCAGGTGGATGAGGTGCTGGACATGACAGGCACAGGGGACGCGGCCGGACGGCTGATAGGGCTTTTGTCCAAGGGGTACCAGCAGCGGGTGGGACTGGCCCAGGCCCTGCTGGGGGCGCCCCGGCTGCTGATTCTGGATGAACCCACCGTGGGCCTGGACCCCAAGCAGATTCTGGAGATCCGCACCCTGATCCGCCGCCTGGCCGGCGCGCACACCATTCTCTTCTCCTCCCACATTCTGTCCGAAGTGCAGGAGGTGTGCGACCAGGTGCTGATTATCAGCCGCGGGAGGAAGGTGGCCGATGGAACTCCCGCCCAGCTGACCGGGATGCTCAGCGGGGCCTGCGGCCTGCTGGTTACCATCCGGGGGGATGGGGCCCGGGCGGGCGCGCTGCTGGAGCAGGTGCCCGATACAGGACGGATTCTCCATCTGGCCGGGGACGAGGGGGGTTGTGTCTTCCGGCTGGAGCCGCCCCCGGGGGCTGACCCGCGGGAGGCCATTTTCCGGGCCTGCGCGGCGGCCAACCTGCCCCTGGTGGATCTGCACTATGACACGGTGAGCCTGGAGGAAATCTTCCTGCGCCTGACCGATGACGGAGCCGGGGAGGAGCCCGGCGGAAACAGCGGGGAGGCGCAGCCGGGATGAGAGCCATCTGCCGACGGGAAATTGCGGCCTATTTTCACTCCATGACGGGCTATGTCTACCTTGCGGTTCTGCTGTTTTTCAGCGGCTTTTACTTTATGGCCTATAACCTGAGCTATGGCTATACCCGCTATGCTTATGCCATTGACGGGCAGGCGGTGGTTCTGCTGCTGGCCGTGCCCATCCTGACCATGCGCAGTATGGCGCAGGAGCGGCGCAGCCGCACCGACCAGCTGCTTTTGACCAGCCCGGTCACCCTGTGGGGCGTGGTGCTGGGAAAATATCTGGCCATGGCGGCGGTGCTGGCGGTACCGGCCGCCGTCAGCTGCCTGTTTCCCCTGATTATCGCCATGAACGGCGCCGCCCACCTGACGGCGGACTACGCCGCCATCCTGTACTTTTTCCTGCTGACCTGTGCCTTTGCGGCGGTGGGGCTGTTTTTGTCCTCCCTCACACAAAGCCAGGTGGTCGCGGGGGCGGGCACCTTTGCTGTCCTGCTGATTCTCTACCTGTGGGACAGCGCGGCCGACTTTCTCCCCGGCGTATTGGGGGACGCGGCCGCCAGCTTTTCCCTTGCGGCTCCGCTCGTCCAAGTGATCCATTACCGCGTGCTGGATCTGGGGGGCGTGGTCCTCTATCTGTCCGTGGCGGGACTGTTTCTGTTTTTAACCGTTCTGACGCTGCAGAGGCGGCGCTGGGACTGAGAGGGGGGCGTGCCATGAAAAACCGTTCCCGCGCCCGGGTCCGGAGGGGATATCTGGCGGCAGCTGCGGTACTGGCACTGGGGCTGGCGGCGGCCCTGAACCTGCTGGTGAGCCGGGTACCAGCCTCTGCACGGGAGGTGGACTTGACCGACAACGGTCTCTATAATATTTCCGACACCTCCAGGGAGTTCCTGGCAGAGCTGGAACAGGACGTGGAAATTGCGGTGCTGGCGGAGGAGGGGGAGATGGATGAGCGGATTTTAAAGTTTCTGGAGCTTTACCAGGAGCTGTCCCAACACATCACGGTCACACAGATTGATCCGGCTGCCAGCCCGGCGGCTGCCGCCCAGTACAATGCCCAGGCGGGCAGCCTGGTTGTCTCCTGCCAGGAGACGGGGCGCTCCCGCACGCTGACCGCCTCCGACTTGATTGTCTCCTCCGTCGATTATACCTACTGGTATCCCTACGAGATCTCCTTTGACGCAGAGGGACAGCTGACTTCGGCGGTGAACTATGTGACCAGCGACACCACCCAGACCGTCTATACCCTGTCCGGGCACGGGGAAGGGGAGCTGCCTGAGGCCGTCTCAGGCGACCTGGCGAAGGCCAACCTTACGGTGTTCGAGCTCAACCTGCTGATGGAGGGAGCGGTGCCGGGGGACGCCTCCCTGGTGCTGATTTACGCCCCTGCCGCCGACCTGACCGCGGACGAGGCGGGCCTGCTGGAGGAGTACATTGCCGGGGGCGGCCATGTCCTGCTGCTGTTGGGCGAGGAGATGGGGCAGGAGAATCTGGAGAGCCTGCTGGCGCGCGTCGGCCTGTCCCTGGCTGACGGCTATATTGCCGATTCGGAGCGCTGTTACGCCTATTACGGGCAGTATTATCTCAGTCCGGAGCTGAACCCCGCCAGCGCCCTGGCAGGGGATCTGACGGAGCAGACCCAGTTCATGCTGATCAACGCCAGGGGGATGATGCAGCAGGCTCCCCTCCCCGGGGACGTGGAGGTGGAGCCGGTGCTGACCACCAGCCGGAGCGCCCAGGCCGTGACCCAAAACGGCCAGGTCCAGGGGGAGTATCTGCTGGGGGCTGTGGCCACCGTGGGGGAGGAGGCCGGCACCCTGACGGTGTTCTCCTCCGCCTCGCTGATTGACGAGGGAGTACTTACTTATTACCCCAATATGAGCAACGAGACCCTGTTCTGCAGTGCCGTCACCGCCCACATGGATCAGACGGAGACCTTCTCCATCCCGGCCAAAAGCCTGACCGAAACCTTTCATACCGTGTCCGGGGCCGGGGTGCTCAGCCTGATTTTTGTGGTGCTGCTGCCCGCAGGGGTGCTGATTGCCGGCCTGACCGTGTGCCTGAGAAGGCGGCGGCGGGGATGAGAAAGAGGCTGGCGGCGCCGGAGAGCAGCGGGGAATAAAACAAGCGGAGGGGCCATCCGTTGGATGCCCCCTCCGGGTACGCGGGGGCGGTGTGCTTCAAAAGGGTCAGGCCCCCTGATGGATGGGACGCAGGCGGTCCAGAAGGGGCACGTGCCGGTGGAAAAGGGAGGTAAATTTCCCCACCAGCACGGCGGAGACAAGGGTGCCCAGTCCGATGCCCCGCAGGGTGTGGAAAAAGAACAGGGAGAGCGCCAGGGCAATCAGCACCAGGGTGAGGTCAAAGCGGACCTTGACCGCGCCGAATTCCCGGCCGCTTACCTGGGCAATGGTCCGGACCATGCCCTCGCCCGGTACCACAATCACGTCCGGGGCCACCTCGATACAGATGCCGGCGGCCAGAATGGCACAGCCCAGCAGCAGACTGGCCAGACGCAGAAGGGGGGAGGCCGGGTCGAACCAGGACAGCAGGAACATGCCCACGTCAATACAGGCGCTGAAGACCACGTTGACCGCCACCTGAAGCAGCTGCACCGGCGGGAACCGGCGGCGCAGCAGCAGGATCTGCAGCAGGATAAAGCCCATGTTCAGCACAAAGGTGAACATGCCGAAGGTGATGCCGGGAAAGGCCAGGCTGAGCACATAGGGCACGCTGGAGATGGGGGAGGTGCCCAGGGCGCTTTTGGTGATGAAGGCGATGCCGAAGGAGTTGACGGCAAGTCCTACCGCAAAGACAAGATAGCGCTGAGACAGCTTATTCATGGTTGACCGCCTCCAGATTGGCCAGAACCGCGTTCAGGCCCTGAATCACCCCGTCCCGCAGGGCGGGGGAAATGTCCCCCCAGGCCAGGGCGTCCGCCCCGGCGCAGATGTCCCGGACCGCGCGGGCCTTCTCACGCCCCGCCTGGGTGAGGCGGACGGTGACGGACCGCCGGTCCTGGGGATGGGCCTGACGGACAATCAGCTGCTGCTGTTCCATTTTGTTCAGCAGGCTGGTCATGGTGGACTTGTCGATGGAGCACCGCCGCCCGATGTCCCGGGGGCTCTGCCCGTCCTGCTCCAGCAGGCATTCCAGCACCTTGGGCTGGCCGGGAAGAAGGCCCAGCTCCGGGGTCTTTTGGGTAATCAGGCGGTTGGTGTTGTGAAAGCATTTCATCAGCAGGAAATGCAGCTCCTGGTTCAGCAAGGAAATTCGCCCCTTTATAGTTTGAAATCAAACTATATAATACGGCAGATTGTGCCCTGCGTCAAGAGGCGGAGAAACAACAAGCTCCCCGGCTGGCATCACGCCGGCCGGGGAGCTTGTTATTGGGGGTTGATCGGAATAAAAGCCGCAGTCCCAAAGTCACTTATTTGTAGTACACGGGAACCTGGGGGCCGTCGCCGTTGGGCTCGGAGTGGATCATGGTCAGGATGGCGTCGCGGCAGCCCTTAACCATGATGTCCTGATCCTCGGGAGCCTTGTCGGCCATCTGAGCGGAAGAGCTGGTGTAGAACCACAGGCCCTCGTTGGCGCCCAGAGCCTGACCGTCCTCGTCAGTGATGGCGCTGGGATCCAGACCCATGGCCGTCAGCTCCTCCTGGGAGTAGAACACCCAGGTGGGCTCGGGCATGGTGTTCTCCCACTTGCAGGCGGAGATGTCGCCGTCCTCGGACTTGCCGGGGTCATAGACCTCGATGGTGTAGGCGTGGATGCCCAGGCGGTCGTAGGCGTAGTCGATCAGCTCGGCGGAGGTGGGATAATCCTCATAGGAGGACTTGGTGTAGAAGCCGCGGCCGGTGTAGTCCTGATAGACCTGTGCCATGGCGGCGGCAGTCTCCTTCATGAAGGGGATGTCCGCGTCGTCGGGGTTGTTGGCGTCGTAGGGGCGATAGCACCAGGGGTAGAGCACGCACTGGATGCCGGTGTGCAGGGTGGTCAGGGCATGCATGGGGGTATTGTACATAAATTGCTGCAGGGCCTGGATCTCGGGCTCGGTGGCGGGGCCGGGGCCGGCGGAGCTGAAGGAGTTGTTGCCGATGACCTGGGAGCCCTCCTGATCGGTCTCGATGTCATAGCGGTTCCACTGATGGTTAAAGGTGCGGTTCATGTCGATGCCGCTGTTGCGCGGGTCGTCGCCCAGGATGCCGTTGCCGTCCCAGTCGGGGCTCTCCATGCCGAAGCGGGGCAGGTCGGTGGACGGGGTGTCGCTCTCGGTACCGCGGTACAGGGTGGCGATGTAGCCGTCGCCGTCAATGTCGGTATAGGGATCGCTGAAGGGCGTGCCGTCGCCGTTCAGATCCCGGGGACGCAGGTTCTGGCGGGTATTGATAACGAAGGACTGCTCATAGCCGTCGGGGTTGATGATGGGCACTACATAAATTACATAGTTGTCCAGAACGCTCTGAACGTACGCGTCGGAGGTGGAGTTCAGGGCGAACCACCAGGCGGTGTACAGGCCGGAGGCGCCGCTTTCGCGCTCGCCGCCGTGGATGTTGGCCAGCACGCCGATACCGGTCTTGTTCTCATTGGGAATAGACTTGTCGGTAATCTCCAGGCACCACAGGTCGCGCTCCTGGTGGGAGCGGCCGATGGAATAAAGCTCCGTGGTGTCCGGGAACGTCTCGGCCATCGTCTGGAGGAAGCCTTCGATTTCGTCATAGCGATATTGGTGGTTCCAGTCAATGTCCAGCCCCTCAGGGATCTCTGCGGGCTCGTCGGGACGGGAGTCCATGCCCAGCAGTTCGGCAGCGGTACCGCCGCCCTGAGATGTGGATGCGTCTCCTCCGCTGGTGGAGCCGCCGGAGGAAGCCGACCCGCCTGTGCCGGTGTCGCCGCAGGCGGCAAGGGTCAATGCCATGGCCAGTGCCAGGGTAAGTGCGGTCAGTCGTTTCATCAGTTTCTTTTTCATTGCATACATTCCTTTCTCTCTTTCTCTGATGGCTGCGTTCGATAACGGTTGGTACGTCGGCCGCAGAGGTCCGGAACCGGGCCGTGCGGCGTGCCTTCTCCCCGGGCCGGCGGTCAAACGGCCCTTGGACCGTTGAAAGCGGGCTGGAGCGGGAGCCGACACATCGATGAGTGGTCAGGAACAGATGGGAATCAATGCGTGGGAAATGCGAAATGCTGTGGCGGACTGGCTGGAACAAAAAGTACGATCAGGCCTCCCTTCCGTTGTGCGGAACGCGGTGCTTCCGCGTCTTTGCGTGTGCTGCGGAAGATACGCTGCACAGCACACCGGAGCTTTCTGCCCGCAAAAGAGAGCGGTGCGTTCTGTATCTTATACGAAACATGCAAAAATTTCCGGCATCCACATTATAGCACTGTTTGTGGCTAAAATCAACAATAAATTTTAGAAATAAAGAATTAAATTATGCAAAAACACGGTTATAAAGTAGTGCACTAGGAAACTATTACACTATTTTACGAAAAATGGAACAAAAAGAGCAAAATACAGGATTTATCATACAGAAAACGAATCAAAAAAGGTTTCGGAACTTTGAAAAAAAGAATGTATGCGATGAATTTATACCGCCTGGGCGGGCGGGCGGGAGAGGGCCCGCCGCAGGCGGTCCACCGCCGCGTGGAGCAGGCAGCCCAGGGCGATATTGACGGCGAACAGGATAAGATAGCACAGGGGGCGTACAGGCACCCGCGCCAGCAGAAGGGCCGGCGGTTCGGGGAAGTACAGGAAGGAGACGTTGAGGAGATAGATTTCCAGGCTGTTGCTTCCCACCAGAGCCAGAAAGCGCCGCAGCCAGCCCAGGGGCAGCTTTTCCAGGCACAGCCCGAGCACCAGGCACATGGGCACCGTGGTGAACAAAAACAGATGGCACTCCGGAAAGTGGATGGGCCAGCTGATCCACTGGGCGGTGAGGCTGACGGACGCATAGACCGCCCCCGCGCATAAAGCGGCCCCCCAGAACAGCAGATCCTTCCCGCCGAGCCTGCGTCCCTCCAGAACATAAAATCCCATCAGCAGGCCGAGAAAGAACAGGGGGACCCGGTAAAAGAAGTCCATCACGTACCAGTACCCCTCGTGGGTCAGCACCTGGCACAGGGCCAACGAGGCCAGAATGGCCGCCCCGGCTGCCAACTCCCGGCGGCGGGCATCCCGCAGGCGCCGGAAGCAGAAGGGGGTGACGGCGTAGAAGGTCATGGCCCCGGCCACATACCAGTTGAAGGCCCCGGAGGAGCGCATCCAGTAGTAGAGCAGGGTGCTGTTCCACAGCAGGGCGGCCCAGGGCCTGCCCTGGGTGAGGATGAGGGTCAGGGTGTAGGGGATCATCACCAGATAATAGGCGGGCAGGATGCGCGCCCCCCGCCGGGCCATAAAGGCGGAGTAGTCCTGCTCCCGGCGGGAGAGGGACATGGCAAGCCCCATGGCCGAGAGCAAAATGAACATATCCACCCCGCCGAAGCCGGCCTTGCGTACCAGATTGAGAAGGGGAATGCCGAATTCCAGGCCCGAGGCGTGAAACAGCATGACCCACAGCATGGCCGCCCCCATCAGCTCGGTCCGGCGGCGGCTGAGGACCGAATAATCCATAAGCAATTCCTTTTTATCACGGCAGGCATGCCTCGGGGGAAGCCGGAAAGGCGGCTTCCCCCAAGGGCCCTAATGTTTTAAGTCTTTGATCAGCGCCAGAATAGCCAGAACCACAAGGACGAGACGCAGTGCACCGTAGAGCGTGGTCATCAGCGGAACCACTGTGGAAACCCAAAATCCCATACAATCACCCCTGTTGCGATTCTGATTCAACTGCGGGAGAATAAAAAAATTATTGCACAAAAAACCATGCCCGTCAACCAAAAGCATGCGGCGATTGCATCAGAACTGAGCCGTGACATGCCCGGCGGCCGGCTGTCTGCATAAAAAATCAGCCGGCGGGTCTCCCAGCCGGCTGACAGCTGTATGAATTTACTTGATGGGCTCGCCGGCGGCCTTCTTGGCCTTGATCTCCTTCAGCGCGTCCTTGTAGGAGAGGTTGACGCGGCCCTTGTCATCGATGTCGGTGACCTTGACCCAGATCATGTCGCCGATGTTCACCACGTCCTCCACCTTCTCCACCCGGTGGTCGGCCAGCTTGGAGATGTGGACCATGCCGTCCTTGCCGGGGGCCAGCTCCACAAAGGCGCCGAACTGCAGGATGCGCACCACCTTGCCGTAGTACAGCTCGCCCACCTGGGGGACGAACACGATGGTCTCAATCATCTTCTTGGCGGCGTCGCAGGCCTCGGCGTTGGGGGAGGCGATGTGGATGGTGCCGTCGTCCTCGATGTCCACAGTGGCGCCGGAGTCGGCGGTGATCTTCTGGATGACGGAGCCGCCCTTGCCGATGACCTCGCGGATCTTGTCGGGATCGATCTTCATGGTGATCATCTTGGGAGCATACTTGCTCACCTCAGCGCGGGGAGCGGAGATGCAGGGCAGCATGATCTCGTCCAGGATGGCGTAGCGGGCGTCCCGGGTGATGTCCAGGGCCTCCTTGATGATCTCGTGGGTCAGACCGTCGTTCTTCAGGTCCATCTGGATGGCGGTGATACCGGCCTTGGTACCGGCAACCTTGAAGTCCATCTCGCCGTGGAAGTCCTCCACGCCCTGGATGTCGATGAAGGTCTGGAAGGAGCCGTCGTCGTCCTGGATGAGACCGCAGGAGATGCCGGCCACGGGGGCCTTGATGGGCACGCCGGCGTCCATCAGAGCCAGGGTGGAGCCGCAGATGGAGCCCTGGGAGGTGGAGCCGTTGGAGGAGAGAACCTCGCTCACCACGCGGATGGCGTAGGGGAACTCCTCCACGGAGGGCAGCACGGGCACCAGAGCCCGCTCAGCCAGGGCGCCGTGGCCGTACTCCCGGCGGTTGGTGGAGCGGGGAGGCTTGGCCTCGCCCACGGAGTAGGGCGGGAAGTTGTAGTGGTGCATATACCGCTTCTCGGTCTCCTCCCAGATGGTGTCCAGCTTCTGAGAGGCGGCCAGGGTGTTCAGGGTGCACACGGACAGCACCTGGGTCTGGCCGCGGGTGAACAGGCCGGAGCCGTGGACCCGGGGCAGCACGCCCACCTCGGCGGCCAGGGGACGGATCTCGTTCTTGGCGCGGCCGTCCACACGGTGGCCCTCCAGCAGCCAGGCCTTGACGATCTTCTTCTGGAACTTGTAGGTGAACTCCTCCAGGTACTGGTCCATATCCGGATACTCTTCCAGATACTTCTCGTGCCAGTGGTCGATCATGGCGTTCCAGCGCTCCTCGCGCACGTTCTTGTCGTCGGTGTCCATGGCGGCCTTGGCCTCGTCCATGAACTCGTCCACGATCTTGTCAAACAGCTCCTGGTTGAACTGAGCGTGCTCGTACTCCATCTTGGGCTTGCCGATCTCGGCAACGATCTGGTTGATGAAGTCGATCTGCTTCTTGATCTCCTCGTGAGCCTTCACGATACCGGCATACATGATCTCGTCGGGGATCTCGTCGGCGCCGGCCTCGATCATGACCACCTTCTCAGCGGTAGCGGCCACGGTCACGTCCATGCGGGAGGTCTTGCGCTGCTCCTGGTTGGGGTTGAGGACGATCTGGCCGTCGCAGTAACCCACCTCCAGGCAGCCGATGGGGCCGGCGAAGGGGATCTCGGAGTAGCTCACACAGGCGGAGGCGCCGATCATGGCGGCCACCTCGGGGGAGCAGTCATAGTCCACGCTCATGACGGTGCACTGGATGCACACGTCGTTGCGGAAGTCGTAGGGGAACAGGGGGCGCATGGGCCGGTCGATCAGGCGGGAAGCCAGAACGGCGGGCAGGGAGGGACGACCCTCACGGCGCATGAAGGAGCCGGGGATGCGGCCCACAGCGTACAGCTTCTCCTCAAACTCGACGGAGAGGGGGAAGAAGTCGATGCCGTCACGGGGACGGGGAGAGACGGTAACGGCCACCAGCACGGTGGTCTCGCCGTACTTAACCATAGCGGAAGCGCTGGCCAGCTCGGCCACCTTGCCCACCTCGATGGTCAGGGGACGGCCGCACAGGTCCATGGTCCAGCTCTTGAACTTGGGGAACTGCTTGTGCTTGATAATGGTTGACATGAGTTGTCCTCCTTTGAAAAATTTTTTCCTCTCCGGAGCAGGACAACACCTTTTAGCACTTGAATATAGGTCTGGGACAAATCATCAAAAACCGCCCGGAGGGGGATTCGGTGTGTAGGGGCGCACAGTGTGCGCCCGCTTTTACCCCGCTGCGCCAATTCACGGGCGCACACTGTGCGCCCCTACAGCGTCCCGATGCCCTGAAACAGGCCCATATTCAACTGCTAAAAAAGCGCTGATGCTCCGGAATTGGAGCTGCTGCAGATGTGAACATAGGGCGGCACGAAGGCACCGCCCTATGGCACATATACTTTTATTTCCGGATGCCCAGCTTGGCGATGATGGCGCGGTAACGCTCGATATCCTTGGCCATCAGATAGTCCAGCAGCTTGCGGCGCTTACCGATCATCTTGTACAGGCCGCGGCGGCTGTGGTTGTCGTGGATGTGTACCTTCAGGTGCTCGGTCAGCTCGTTGATGCGGGCGGTGAGGATGGCAATCTGCACCTCGGGGGAGCCGGTGTCGTTTTCGTGGGTGCGGTTGGCCTCGATCACGGCCGTCTTTTCGTCCTTGCGAATCATGGGAATTTCCACCTTTCTTGTTATCTGCCCAGGCGCCCCGGCCGGCGGGAGCAGCCTCCCTGGCGCGCGGCGCGATTTCCCTGCGTAACGGGTGGGGGAAGCCCCGGGCTCTTGTCCGGGCCATACCCCGAAACGAAGGGGACGGGCGCATCGCTGTCAAATTGATGCTGGCATACTATATCACAATTTTTCCCTTCTGTAAAGAAAAAACTCCGCTGAAACCGGGGAAATTTTGTTTTTTGGCCCTGGAGAGGGGCAAAAAGGGCGCCGGGGCGGAGAATGGAATGGACACAGGCGGCGCGGGCAGAGTATAATGGAGGAAACCAGCGGCCGGCCCCGCCCCGGGGCCCGGCCCGCGGAAGAGGACAAAGGAGGCGGCGGCTGTGGCAAAAAAGTCGGACGCGCAGATTGGAATTCGGGTCAGCAGCGGGCTGAAGGAGCGCCTGGAGGCCCAGGCCCGCCGGGAGCGGTGCACGGTGACCGGCCTGATTATCCGGGCGGTGGAGGAGTACCTGCGGGCGCAGGAGGGGGCCGGGCGGGAGCCCTGAGAGCGGCAGAGGCCATCTTTTTTCCCCGCTCCCTTGTTTTCCCGGTGTGGATTTGGTATAATAAAATACCTTCCATGTGTGATTGTACCGATCAAAATATTCAGAAAGGGGGAGGCCCTTTTGAACCGAAAGCTCGCCCAGCTCTTCCAGCCCCGGGTTCAGCTTTATTTTGTCTGTCTGGTTGTGTTCGCCCTGGTGTCCGCCTTGTACTCCCTGCCGCTGGCCGGCGCGGAGCTGGCGGTGGTGGTGTGCCTGGGGCTGTACAACCGGGAGAGCGCCCGCCGGCGGCGCAAGGAGATCAACAAGTATCTGGACAACATGACCGGCTCGGTGGACACCGCCACCAAGGACACCATGGTCAATTCCCCCCTGCCCATGGTGATTTTCCGGCCGGAGAGCGACGACATCATCTGGACCAACGACCGCTTTCTCCAGCTGACGGGCCAGCGGGAGCACCTGTTTGACGCCAAGCTGTCCGCCCTGCTGCCCGACTTTGACACCCGCTGGCTGATGGAGGGGAAGAGCGAGTGCCCCAACGAGGTGACCTACGGCGACCGGAAATTCCTTGTGTTCGGCCATCTGGTGCGCACCGGGGGCCGGGGCGGCGGCTTTCTGGCCACCACCTACTGGGTGGACGTCACCGAATTCTGCCAGATCCGGGACCGGTATCAGGCCACCCGCCCGGTGGCGGCGGTGCTGCTCATCGACAACTATGAGGATCTGATGAAGAACCTGACGGATAACGAGCGCTCCACCCTTCTGGCGGACATCGACTCCCGGCTGGATGCCTGGGTGGCCGAGACGGGGGGGCTGCTGCGCCGGTATCAGCGGGAGCGGTATCTGTTCCTGTTTGAGGAGCAGCACCTGGCCCGGTTTGTGGAGAAAAAGTTTGACATCCTGGACACGGTGCACCAGGTGGTCAACCCCAGCGGAATGGCCGCCTCCCTGTCCATCGGCGTGGGCAAGGACGGGGACTCCTTCCACGAGCTGATGGATTTTGCCAATCTGTCCGTGGACATGGCCCTGTCCCGCGGGGGCGACCAGGCGGTGATCCGCAACAAGTTCACCTTTGAGTTTTACGGCGGCCGCTCCAAGGAGACGGAGAAGCGCACCAAGGTGAAAAGCCGGGTGATGGCCAACGCCCTCGCCTCGCTGATCTCCGACTCCTCCCAGGTGTTCATCATGGGCCACAAGTCCCCGGACAACGACTGCGCCGGGGCGGCGGCCGGGGTGTGCGCCCTGGCCCGGAAGAGCGGCGTGCCCGTCCACATTATCCGGGAGGCGGGGAACCCGCCCGCCCAGGAGCTGCTGGACAAGCTGGCCCAGCTGCCCGAGTACCAGGACTGCTTCCTGCCGCCCCAGGAGGCGCTGCTGATTGCGGACACCCGCTCCCTGGCCGTGGTGGTGGACACCAACCGGCCCGAACAGGTGCAGGCGCCGGAGCTGCTCCAGTCCTGCAACCGGGTGGCGGTCATCGACCACCACCGCCGGGCGGCCACCTATATCGAGGGGGCGGCCCTGAACTATCACGAGCCCTATGCCTCCTCCGCCTCCGAGCTGGTGACCGAGCTGCTGCAGTATCTGATGGAGCCCAACCAGCTGCTTCGGGTGGAGGCGGAGGCCCTGCTGGCCGGCATCGTGCTGGACACCAAGAACTTTACCATGCGCACCGGCGGGCGCACCTTCGAGGCGGCGGCGTTCCTGCGCCGATCCGGCGCGGACACCGCCGAGGTGAAAAAGCTCTACCAGAACGACCTGGAGAACACCATCGCCAAGTACGCCATCATCCAGAACGCCAAGCTGTACCGGGAGCACATTGCCGTGGCCGCCTCTGCCAAGCCGGTGAGCCGGATTATCGCGGCCCAGGCGGCCGACGAGCTGCTGAACATCATCGGCATTGACACCTCCTTTGTCCTGGCCCCCGACGGGGAGCGGGTGAACATCTCCGGGCGCTCCATGGGGGACACCAATGTACAGGTGATTCTGGAGCAGCTGGGGGGCGGCGGCAACGCCGCGTCCGCCGGCGGGCAGGTGAGCGGCAAGTCCATGGAGGAGGTCGCCGTGGAGCTGGCCCGGGCCATTGACCGGTACCTGGACGCATAAACGGGAAGCGGCAGCCGAAAAACAGCCGCAGTTTGATTCCAATTCTTTATTACAGACACGGAAAATACAATTTGCAATATTAGGAGGAACCCAAAATGAAAGTGATTTTACAGCAGGACGTGCGGGGCCAGGGCAAGAAGGGCCAGCTGGTGGAGGTATCCGACGGGTACGCCCGCAACTTCCTGCTTCCCAAAAAGCTGGCCGTGCTGGCCACGGCGGAGAACGTGAACACCATGAAGCAGCAGGAGAAGGCCCGCAAGGCCCAGGAGGCCGCCGAGAAGGCGGAGGCGGAGGCCCTGTCCAAGAAGCTGGAGGGGCTGATGGTGAAGATCCCCGCCAAGGCCGGCGAGGGGGGACGCCTGTTCGGCGCCGTCACCGCCAAGGAGATCTCCGAGGCCCTGGCCGCCCAGTACAGCCTGAACATCCCCAAGGCCCGCCTGGTGCTGGACGAGCCCATCAAGGCCTGCGGCGGCTATCAGATCAAGGCCAAGCTGGGCTATGAGGTTGTGGGCACCGTCAACGTTATGGTGACGGAGGAGCAATAAGCCGCGCGGCTGGTTGCTTCTTAACAATTGGAAAGGCAAGATCAGGAGCTGAGAAATCATAAGTCCGGCTCCGCCGGACTTATGATTTCTCCTTTCTCAAAGGGGGGTGGTTGAACATGCCAATGGAAGACGAGGAACTGCTGTTAAAGCAGCTGCCCCACTCGGTGGAGGCGGAGCAGGCGGTGCTGGGCTCCATGCTCATCGACCCCCGCTGCGTGCCCGAGGTCATTGACAAGCTGCGCCCGGACGACTTTTACCTGAAGCAGAACCGGGAGATTTACGAGACCATCTACTCCATGTTCAACTACTCCCTCACCATCGACCCGGTGACGGTGCTGGAGCAGATGAAGCAGCACGGCTATTACGACGAGCAGCAGTCCCGGGGCTATATCCTCCAGCTGATGGACACCACCCCCACCGCGGCCAATGTCCGGGAGTACATCGACATCCTGAAGGACAAGACTCTGCTGCGCCGGGTGGCGGAGACCGCCGGCGACCTGACCGCCATGATCCAGCAGGGCACCGACACCGGCCAGGACATTCTGGAGGCGGCGGAGCAGCGCATCTATGCCATCCGCCAGGGCCGGGCCGCCCGGGGGCTGACCCCCATCTCCGACGTGCTCATCGACGTGTATGACCGGCTCAGCGAGCTGGCGGCCAGCGACAGCGCCATTCCCGGCCTGTCCACCGGCCTGCGGGACCTGGACCGGGCCATCTCCGGCCTGAACAAGTCGGATTTGATTCTGCTGGCCGCCCGCCCCGGCATGGGCAAGACCTCCATGGCCCTGAACATCCTGCTGGAGGCGGGGAAAAAGTCGGGCAGGCAGGTGGCCTTCTTTTCCCTGGAAATGAGCCGGGAGCAGCTGGCCCTGCGGCTGATTTCCAGCGAGTGCTTTGTGGACAACAAAAAGCTGGTCACCGGCAAGCTGACGGAGGAGGACTGGGAGAAGGTGGCGGTGGCCGCCGACTCTCTGAACAAGTCCAAAATCCTCATTGACGACGACTCCTCCGTCACGGTGGCCGATATTCTGGCCAAATGCCGCCGGGTGGAGGACCTGGGGCTGGTGGTCATCGACTATCTGCAGCTGATGCAGTCCGCCGGCGGCAAAGCCCGCTCCGGGGACAACCGGCAGCAGATCGTCTCCGACATCTCCCGCTCGCTGAAAATCATGGCCAAGGAGCTCAACGTCCCGGTGCTGTGCCTCAGCCAGCTCTCCCGCGCCAACGAGAGCCGCAGCGACAAGCGGCCCATGCTCTCCGACCTGCGTGAGTCG